>NZ_JBXWSG010000005.1:0-84798 GCF_059613305.1 Ruegeria sp. BHSB056
AGCGCCCGCTATATCTAACCCATGTTCAGTGACTTTCTTTCCAGGCTCACACAGCCCAAGCCCGACCCGCTTGTCGAAGATGATGCCCGCCTGGCCCTGACGGCCCTGCTGGTGCGACTGGCACGTTCTGACAACGATTATTCTGATTCCGAGATGGCGCGCATCGACCGCATCTCGGCTGAACGATACGGTTTGTCCCCATTCGAAAGCGCGGCTTTGCGCGCCCGTGCCGAAGATCTGGAGGCTGAAGCCCCCGACACAGTCCGTTTTACCCGCGCCATCAAGGAAGCAGTCGCTTATGAAAACCGGCTGGCGGTGGTTCAGGCGCTGTGGTCAGTGGCCCTGGCTGATGGCCACCGTACGGGTGAGGAGGATTCGCTGCTGCGTCTGGTTGTCAGCCTGCTGGGGGTCAGCGACGTAGATTCGGCTTTGGCCCGGCAAAAGGCTGCCAAATCTTGATAGCCATGCTTGGCATGTACGACATGCCCGAGGTTCAGGCCGCCAATGACCGGTTCTGGGGGTTGATTCGTGCGCATCTGGGACATGGTCCGGAACAGCTGACCCGAGGCGCCGATGTTTGGCAGGTCTGGCTTGATCCCGATCTGGTGCTGGCACAGACCTGTGGAATGCCCTATCGCACACGCTTGCATGATCGGGTTCAACTGGTGGGCACCCCGGATTACGGCCTTCCCGGTTGTCCTGCCGGGCATTATTGCTCGGTCTTTGTGGCGCGGCGCGACGACAACCGCACGCTGGCGGGCATGACTGACGGTATCTTCGCGTATAACGAAGCGCTGTCCCAATCCGGCTGGGCGGCACCGATCACACATCTGTCCCGGGAGAACCTGCATCCTGCGTCGCTGTTGGAGACAGGCGGTCACGCGCTGTCGGCGCAGGCGGTATCGGACGGGAAGGCAGATTTCGCCGCACTGGATGCGTTGACCTGGATGATGTTGCAGGAACATACCGATCTGGGCGAAAGCCTGCGCGAACTGGCAAAAACCTCTCCGACACCGACCCTGCCCTATATTACCGGACCCGACCAAAACGTTGATCAGGTCGCAGACGCAGTTCGAGCTGCGATAAACAGCCTTACCGAACACGACCGCAAAACGCTGCACATTCACGGGCTGGTCGACATCCCGGCGGAGGAGTACCTGTCCGTACCGACCCCGCCACCGCCATGCGCACAGCGGATAATCTGATGACCAAATTGTCCGGTGCATTTGGTCAATTTGGCTGTTTCCGACCCTGAATTTGCGAATTGCGCATTGCATTGAGCAATTTTTTCGGCCCTATTACCGCACCAACACCACAAACTACTGGACTGCCCGTGACAGAAATCGCTCCCGTCATCGAAATCAAAAACCTTCACAAAAGCTTCGGCAATCTGGAAGTGTTGAAGGGGGTGGATATCACAGCGCATGGCGGCGACGTGGTCTCGCTGATCGGGTCGTCGGGGTCAGGAAAATCAACTTTGCTGCGCTGCTGCAATCTGTTGGAAGACAGCCAGCAGGGTGAAATCCTGTTCAAAGGCGAGCCTGTCAAATGGTCGGGCGATAGCCATGGGCGTCGCCCCGCGGACCCCAAGCAGGTTCTGCGCATCCGCACCAACCTGTCGATGGTGTTTCAGCAGTTCAATCTGTGGGCGCATATGACCATCCTGCAAAATGTGATGGAAGCCCCTGTGACCGTTCTGGGCCGCGACAAGGCCGAAGTGGAAGACAGCGCGCGCAAATACCTTGAGAAAGTTGGTATTGGCGACAAATGTGACGCCTATCCGGCACAATTGTCCGGCGGTCAGCAACAGCGCGCCGCGATCGCACGGGGGCTGTGCATGGAACCGCAGGCGTTGTTGTTCGACGAACCGACCTCGGCGCTGGATCCCGAACTGGAACAGGAAGTGATCAAGGTGATCAAGGATCTGGCAGCCGAAGGGCGCACCATGATTATTGTGACTCATGACATGAAAATGGCAGCAGATATCTCGAGCCACGTGGTATTTCTTCATCAGGGCCTGATCGAGGAAGAAGGTTTGCCCGAAGATATCTTTACGTCACCCGAATCTGAGCGGCTTCGGGGCTTTCTCTCCGCCACTCAGGCGGCTTAACTTCAAGAAAAGAACCAAACTGGGGAGTAACCAATGAAAAACCTGATTCTGTCCACTGCAGCCCTGGCGCTGACTGCTGGTATCGCGATGGCCGACACGGTCCGCATGGGCACCGAGGGCGCCTACCCTCCTTACAACTTCATCAACGATGCAGGTGAAATCGACGGGTTCGAGCGTGAAGTCGGCGACGAGCTGTGCAAACGCGCTAACCTGGAGTGTGAATGGGTCAAGAACGACTGGGATTCGATCATTCCGAACCTGGTCTCGGGCAACTACGACACCATCATCGCCGGTATGTCGATCACAGCCGAACGTGATGAGGTCATCGACTTTACCCAAGACTATTACCCGCCGACTGCTTCGGCCTATGTCGCGACCTCTGACTCGGCAGACGTAACCGGCGGTGTCGTTGCTGCGCAAACCGCCACGATCCAGGCGGGCCACGTTGCCGAATCTGGTGCAACCCTGGTCGAATTCGCGACCCCGGAAGAAACCATTGCAGCCGTCCGTAACGGCGAAGCCGATGCCGTTCTGGCCGACCGCGACTATCTGGTGCCGTTGGTCGAGGAATCGGGCGGTGAGCTGGTCTTTATCGGCGATCCGGTTCCGCTGGGCGGCGGCGTCGGCATGGGCCTGCGTGAAAGCGACGGTGAACTGCGCGGCAAGTTCGACGAAGCCATCACTTCGATGAAAGCTGACGGCACGCTGAACGAGATGCTGATCAAGTGGTTCGGTGAAAGCACCGCCACGTACGGTACTGACGGTTCGGTCGTCACCAACTAAGACCTGACCAATCCCGGTCCGGTGCTTTGGCGCCGGGCCGCTTCCGGCCTAGCCGGAACAGACGTTGGAAAGACGCCATATGTTCTCGTACTGCGCTGATCCTGACACGCTGGGCACGTTCCGCTGGTTTTCATGCTACCTGACCAATGGCGTCCACTGGTCGTTCTACCTGTCTTTCATCAAGGTTTTGGCCTTGCTGGCTGTGACCGCCCCTGTCGCTCTTGGCTTCGGGTTTGCAGGTGCCATGGCGGCGCGCTCGCATTTCCCCCCGCTCAGCTGGCTGGGCAAAGGGTATATCGCGATTGTGCGCGGCGTGCCCGACATTGCGTTTTTCCTGTTCTTCGTCATCGCGTTGGATCAGGCGTTTGAGTGGACGCGGCATAAGATATTGTGCCCGGACTGGACCGACCCAATCCGCCAGGGCAATGACTTCCTCGTTTGTCAGGCCGCCAAGCTGCCACTCGGAACCGCGCCTGAATGGGTGCATGAAACCTATGGGTTTTTCCTTGCGATCATCACCTTCTCTATCGTTTTTGGTGCTTTCGCGGCCAATGTCCTGTTCGGCGGAATGCGCGCCGTACCACATGCGCAACTGGAAACGGCCGAAGCTTATGGCATGAATCGCCGCCAGACCTTCTGGAAAATCCTCGTACCTCAGATGTGGGTTTACGCGCTGCCCGGCCTGTCCAATCTGTGGATGGTGCTGATCAAGGCGACACCCCTGCTCTTCCTGCTGGGCGTCGAAGATATCGTGTATTGGGCGCGCGAACTTGGCGGCACCAAAACCTCGAAATTCACGCAATATCCACATGGCGATTGGCGCATGTGGTATTTCCTGTTCCTGCTGATCTTCTACCTTGGCATGACCCGTTTCTCGGAAATTGGGCTGGAAAAACTGATGCGGCGATTGTCCCACGGACAGGCCACTTCCGGCGGAGAGCTTCTGCGCAAGGAGACCACGGCATGATGATCCGCGTTCAAGACCGCAACCGGGTGCCGCACGCGATTGCACAGCAATCTCCTTCGCGCCCGCAATCTCCTTTCCAAGGAGCCCGATCATGAGCTGCATCCAGACCATTCAGGATTACGGCCTGCGGTCGCTTGGCTTTGGCGAACGCCTGCTGCCCAAGACCGATTTCACCCTGTGCGAACAGTTCACCCTGATCGGCTCGGGCATGATCTGGAACATCTATTTCGGCGTCATGGCGCTGGCGACCGGGTTCTTTCTGGCCACCGCGCTGGCCGTCGGCAAAGCCTCGACCAACAAATGGCTGCGCAAACCTGCCGAATGGTTCATCTTTCTGTTCCGGGGCTCGCCCCTCTTTATCCAGTTCTTCTTTGCCTATTTCTTCTTCCTGTCGCTGAAGAAAACATATCCGATGTTCGACGCCTTTACCTCGGCCTGGCTGGGGGCGCTGATCGTGTTGTTCCTGAACACTGCCGCTTATTCGGGTGAGATTTTTTATGGTGCCCTGCGCTCGATCCCCAAGGGAGATATCGAAGCAGCAGATGCCTATGGCATGTCGGGATGGTCGCGGTTTCGGCGGATCGTCTGGCCCACCATGCTGCGTCTGGCCTGGCCGGCCTACACAAACGAGGCGATCTTTCTGTTCCATGCCACCACACTGGTCTTCTTCTCGGCCTTTCCGGCCTGGCAACAACGTGGCGACGCGCTCTATTACGCCAGCTATTTCGCGGACAAAACGTTCAACCCGTTCATCCCCTATCCAATTCTGGCGTTCTATTTCATCCTGCTGACATTGGTAATTGTCGGGGGATTTGGCCTGATCAACAAACGCCTGAACCGCCACCTGCCCACCGCCAAACGAGCAAAAATGCGGTTCAAACTGAACCTGGCGCGCTAAAGGTCATCGCGCCGGACATTCCGGCGTTCAAGCCTACACAACGCTTTTAATACGCTTGGCGGTGCGAACACGGACAGTCGATTTTGGGGGAATGGTACCGCCTCCCTGGCTTGAACAGGGGACCTCTGGATCCACAATCCAGCGCTCTAACCAACTGAGCTAAGGCGGCACTTTGTGAGGGGCGATGTACCGAACGCGCCGGGGGAATGCAAGAGGATTAAAGCCTAATTCTCCAGCTTTGTTCGACAAGATCGACGCCAAAGGAATGCACCGGTTTGCTGTCGATCAGTTCCCAGCCAAACGCCCTGTAAAGCGCGCAGGCAGCCGTATGACTTTCATGGGTCCACAAAACCATTTCCCGATATCCAGCCTCGCGTGCGAAGTCTGTACAGGTCTGTAACAGCCGTTTCCCCAACCCAAGTCCGCGCGCTTCGGGGACAAGCAGGAAGAGGCGCAGTTTGGCGGTTGTCTGGTCAACACGCACGCTGAAAATACTACCCAATCTTTGCCCAGCCCGTTCAGCAATCCAGCCTTTTTCAAAGGACGGGTCATTGTTGGCAATGAACTCCTCAAGGATGCGCGCAACCAATGGGGCAAAGCTGTCATCAAATCCTTCGTCGCGCGCATAGAGCAACCCGTGCTGTTCGACCAGCCACGCGGCATCATCGGGGCGAAACGTTCTGAGAACCACATTTTCCATGTTTTATCTGACCGCAAAGGTGACTTGATTCTCAACCCCGTGCGCGCTAGCACGAATGCTCAGTCTCGGAGGCATAGATGGGCATCAATACCGAACGCGATATTCAGGCCAACCTGCAAATCGGTCCGACCGATCAGGGGATGGTACGCTTGTTCATCGAAGCCGACGGCATCGAGATTCCGATGGATTTCGACCCCGAGGAAGCCGAAGAAATCGCCGACGAGATCCGCGCCGCGATACAGGCCGCCCTCGCCGTCAAAGGCTGAGCTTTTACAAGCGCGGATCGCGCAGCGCATGCAGTCGGCGTGCTGCATCTGTTGCAAATTTCTGGATCATCTTCTTGCGCCGCGCCGGGGCAAGCTTGTCCTCGGGCGCCATGCGCACGATCTCGGCATCATAGGCGTCGGCAATGATCAAGCCCGTTTCATCAGGTAACAGATCGGTCGGAAACTCGGTATCCACGGCCCAGAAGAATCGGTCACACCATTCCAAATAGCCCTGCCATTTGGCATCCGATTGATAATCGGCACGGCTGGATTTGCATTCGATAACCCAAAGCTCACCTTTGGGACCCAGCCCCATCACATCGACACGCAGACCACGTGCCGGAACGAATTCTTCAACAGAAACAAAACCATGCGCGGCAAGGTGGCGAGCGACGCCACGCGCGAGCTTCTGTCCGGGCTGCAAATCTAACAACATTCCCCAAATGTGAACAATTGGTGAACAAAAGTAAAGTACTGCATCGCGCTTGACATGATACCATTTGGTATCGTATTAATGCGATACCAAATGGTATCCCATCTGGAGTTGCTTATGGATAACCGAACTCAAAACGCGTTCCGTGCGCTTGCCGATCCCACGCGTAGGGACATTGTACAATTGCTCTCGTCTCAGGACATGACCATCGGGCAGTTGACAGACCGGTTCGACATGACCCGGGCCGCGGTCAAAAAACACCTGACGGTCCTATCCGACGGCGGCTTGATCACCGTTGAAACCCGTGGCCGCGAACGCATTAACCGTCTTGAACCACAAGGCATGGCCCCCGTTCTGGACTGGCTCAGATATTTTGACCAGTTCTGGGACGATCGCCTCAACTCTCTCAAGGAAGCTGTTGAAAGGAAATCGAAATGACCGATGCAGTTCTGAAGAAATCGATCTTTCTGAGGGCCGAGCCGGAAACGGTTTGGGCTTATCTTACAGACCCGGATCGTCTGGCGGAATGGTTCCACAAACCTCAACACCCTCTGTCCGCGGGTCAAAAGTTGGAGATGTTTGGCACGACAAGCGGCGACCTGTTGATTTGGGGTGAGGTTCGCGTCGCCAACCCTCCCAAATATCTGGAATACACGTTCACCGTAAAGCCGATGGGCGACGCTGTGAGCGTAGTCAAATGGACCCTGGAACCCGTCGCAGGCGGGACGCGCCTTGACCTGCGGCATGAAGGTTTGCCGCAGGGGGCCGATGCCTTTGGCCTGATCCTGGCACTGGACAAGGGTTGGGACGAGCACTTTGGCAAGGTGCGCACGGCATTGCACGAAACTGTTGATGCCTGACCCCTTGTGCGAACCCGTCAGACGCCCTACTTAAGCGCGTGGCGGGTTCTGCCCTTCTTGTGACAGGTAGCATTCTGGTGGCCTTAAGCAATTCCGAGGGGGCTGGCTCTGTTCAGGTCCTGGCCTGATTACCTGGCGCCCACCTGTATATACAGGTCCTCGGGAATCAAACCACACGGTTGTTTGGTGGTCCCGCCACATTTTCCCCGAAGATTCAGCGCCCTGCGGGTGCTTCCTGCTTTGCGACCGCCGGTTCAAAGCTGTGTACAACAGGGGTACCCCGGCGCGGGCCTTGCGGCTTTTCTGCCATGCTCATGATCTTGTAGGCGAACTGGACACCGGCAAAGACAATGCCGTTCATGAACCAGATCATCACCAAAGCGATAAGACCGATTTCCGAACTGGTTATCAGATGGCGCAGGTTTGCGACATTCAGCGCCAACAGGACGCCGACAAACACAGCCGAAATGACAAAGCCCCAGGCAACTTGCGTGATATAAAGGCGGATCAGTTTGGGCATGGCGAACCTCTTTGCGCTATGACATTCAAGTTAGCGCATATCTGGTTCTCGTAAAGGCGTCAGAATGCCTCGGGCTGTGCCTCGCGGGCCATATGATCCAGCACAGCATTGACGAATTTCGGCTCTTTGCCTTCCGGGAAAAACGCACGCGCAACGTCAACAAATTCAGTGATGACAACCTTTGGCGGCGTGTCGCTTTGGGTCAGCTCTGCCCCAGCCGCACGGAACAGCGCCCGCAAGGTCGGGTCTATCCGAGCGATCGGCCATTTGGCGACCAGCGCACGGTCCGTCATCTGGTCGATGGCCGCCTGATAGTTCACCGCATTGTCGACCAACGAGCGGAAGACGCTGATATCACCGTCCAACATTTCCTCACCCTCATAGACAGCGCCAAAACGGTGATCCAGAAACTCATTCACGACAGCTTCGGTCGTTTGCCCGGACTGTTCCATCTGGAACAGCGCCTGCACGGCATAAAGCCGGGCGGCGGATTTCATCAGGCGTTTCTGGTTGGCCGGTTTCGGCGCGTCTGTCTTGGTCATGCTGTCGAGGGTCCGTTGCTGTCGCCCGCCACGAGGATGGACTCGGACGGCGGTTTGAAACCAACGCCCTTTTTGGAAGAGCCCCACTTACGGCTGAGCGCGATCAGATGCAAGGCCGCAGCAGCAGCCCCACCCCCTTTATTCATCTTTTTCGGGTTCGCGCGGACTTCGGCCTGCGCGTCGTTTTCCACAGTCAGAATGCCATTGCCGATGCACAGGCCCTGTAGGCCCATCAACTGGATGGCCCGGCTGGAGTCGTTGCAAACAGTTTCGTAATGCGTAGTCTCGCCGCGAATGACGCAACCCAGCGCGACGTAGCCGTCAAAGTTGCATTGACGGTCGGCCATAGCGATGGCGGTTGGGATTTCCAGCGCGCCGGGTACCTCGACCACTTCGCAGGTTCCACCCGCGGCTTCGATTTCGGCCTTCGCGCCCTCGATCAAGTTATCGGCAATCGCACGATAAAACGGCGCCGCCACGATCAGCAGCTTGACCGGCTTGTCAAATGTCGGTGTCGGCAGAACGCCATGTTCGTCTTGAGCAGCCATGATCAGTCTTCCTTCAGAATCGAACGGGTGCCGACGATGGACAGGCCAAACGCGTCAAGCCCCAGATATACGGTTTGCGGCGAGTCGGTCAGCAGGACCAGTTCCTGAATTCCCATCTTGGACAGGATCTGCGCCCCCAGACCGGTTTGTTTGATTGTGCGCGGCCCCTCGTCGCCCGTTGCATATAGCGAGTTGCGCGGTTGACGGAACAGGCAGACCACGCCCCGTCCTTCTTCAGCAATCTTTTCCATGGCGCGCGGCAGTTCGCGCGAGGATTTCGGACCAAGACCCAGAATATCGGGGGCCTCGTGCAGGGCGTGGGTGCGGGTCAACACCGGCTCGGGTGTTGTGATATCGCCCTTGATCATGACCACATGTTCGATGCCATGGGTCTGATCGGTGAACAGCCGCATCTCCCACTCGCCGCCATATTCTGACGTCACCATCTGACGCGAGGTTTCGACCACCAGATTGTCATTGCGCGACCGGTAGGCGATCAGGTCACTGATCGTGCCGATCTTCATGTTGTGCTCTTGCGCAAACTCAACCAGATCGGGCAGACGCGCCATGGTGCCGTCGGGTTTCATGATCTCGCAGATCACGCCCGAGGGGTTCAGACCGGCCAGACGCGAGATATCAACGGCAGCCTCGGTATGACCGGCACGCACCAGCACCCCGCCCCGCTTGGCGCGCAAGGGGAAGACGTGGCCGGGCGTTGCGATATGGGCCATCGTGTTCTGCTCGTTGATCGCAGTTGCCACGGTCAGCGCACGGTCGGCGGCAGAGATCCCGGTACTGACCCCTTCGCGCGCTTCGATGGACACGGTGAATGCGGTTTCGTGCCGGGACGAGTTGTTCACTGCCATCATCGGCAACCCAAGCGCTTCGACACGTTCTGCTGTCATCGGCAGACAGATCAGGCCACGGCCATGGGTGGCCATAAAGTTAATGGCCTCGGCATCAGCGAACTCGGCAGCAATCACCAGATCGCCCTCGTTTTCGCGATCTTCGTGGTCGACCAGAATATACATCCGGCCCGCACGCGCCTCTTCAATAATGTCTTCGATCGGGCTGATCGCGTCGCGCAGCCGGGCCTCGACCGGGCCGGGTGTCTCAAAGCTCATTGGGCAGCCTTTCGCATGGCATGTTTGAACGGCGGAATAGACCACTAAGGGCACAAAGACCAGTCCACAAACGGCGCAGGTCTGTTCCGACGCGACGTATCGTATCAGGACATTTCGGCCAGACGCGCCACATAACGGGCCAGCGTATCGATCTCAAGATTGACCCTGTCACCGACCTGCACGTCACCCCAAGTGGTGACCTCCTTGGTGTGTGGAATGAAGTTGATGCCAAAATCGCAATCTGTCACGTCATTGACCGTCAGGGATGTGCCGTTCAGTGCCACCGACCCTTTGCGCGCGATAAACCGTGCAAGATCTTTTGGCGCGCGCAGGGTGACGCGGGTGCTGTCGCCGTCTTCCTTGATCGCGATCACCTCGGCTACGCCATCCACATGGCCCGAAACGATGTGACCGCCCAGTTCGTCACCAACCTTCAGGGCGCGTTCCAGATTGACACGCTTGCCGACAGCCCAGGTGTCGAGATTGGTTTTCGAAACGGTTTCCGCGCTGATCTGGACGTCATACCAATCGTCGCCCAACGCGATCACGGTCAGGCACACACCGTCACTGGCAATCGAGGCCCCGATATCGATGCCCGCAGTGTCATAGGTGGTCCTGATCCGCGCACGCAGGTCTCCCTGCTGCTTTAGCTCGGCGACGGTGCCCATGTCGGTGACGATCCCTGTAAACATTCCGTTAACCCTCAGTTCCTAACCTGTGCCTGACTTTCACCGTCGAGGTAAGGCCAACGGGCCGCGCGGGCAAGCCCTGCCTTGCCGTACACCCACCAAACGGGCATAGTTTTGGCAACAACAACAATACGAGCAGTTCGGATGCCGCACCCGCCTTCAAGGTCTCATGATCGGGTCTTCCTGTTCCTTCAGGGCCCGCACGGACCTTTTTTCCCGGCCTTGGGGCGTATGTTGCGCGCCACGGGGGCTCGGGTCTGGCGGGTTGGGTTCAATGCAGGCGATCAGGCGTTCTGGTTTGACAAGGCAAGCTACATCCCGTTTCAGGACAAACCGGAAAACTGGCCTGCAACACTGTCCTCGTTGATCGCTGAAAAAGCAGTTACGGATATTGTTCTATATGGCGACACCAGACCCATACATGCGCGTGCGGTCGAAATCGCGCGGTCTTGCAAAGTTACCTTACATGTATTCGAGGAGGGGTATCTGCGCCCCTGGTGGGTGACTTATGAGCGGGACGGATCAAATGGAAACTCAAGGCTGATGTCGCTGGACGTTCAGCAAATGCGCCAGGCCTTGGCCCTGTCCGACCGAAAGGCGCCGCCGCCCCCGTCGCATTGGGGAGACATGCGGCACCATATCTTCTATGGCGCCCTTTATCATTGGTTCGTGATGGCCCTGAACAGTCGCTACCGCAACTTTCAACCGCACAGGGAATTACCTGTCTCGCAAGAATTCAGATTGTACCTCAAGCGACTGTTTTTGATACCTTTTCACCACCTTCAGCGAAGTGTGGCGACCGCGCGGGTCAGATGGGGCGGATACCCCTATCATCTGGTACTGTTGCAGCTTGGGCATGACAGCTCGGTGCAGGCTCATTCCAGCTTTTCGGGCATGTGTGAATTTCTTGAGCTGGTAATCGAAGGATTTGCGCAAGGCGCGCCTGCCCATCACAGGCTGGTGGTAAAGGAACACCCGTTGGAAAACCATCGCGAACCGTTGCGACGCCGGGCCCGCGAAATTGCCAGAAAACATGGCATCGACAACCGTGTTCATTATGTGCCGGGCGGCAAGCTGGCCAGATTGCTGGATGAGGCGAGTTCAGCCGTCACCGTGAATTCCACCGCCGGACAGCAGGTCCTGTGGCGGGGTATTCCATTGCGCATTTTCGGGCGTTCGGTTTACGACAAGCCCGATTTCGTCTCACAGCAGCCGATCGCAGCGTTTTTCGCCGATCCCCGCCACCCGGATGCCGAAGCCTATCGCTGTTATCGGCAATTTCTTCTGGAAACCAGTCAGGTACCCGGCGGGTTCTATTCAAGACGAGGCCGCCGTCAGCTGCTGCGCCGCGCCGTGGATATGCTTTTGGACACCAACGATCCTTACCAATCGGTCCTGAATACGAACGAGGCGCGAACGACACAGTTGAAAGTCGTCGAATGAAACGGGTGGTGTGTGACTGGAAGTTAAGCAACTTACCAGCTAATCTGCACGCAACTACAAAAGACTGAGGATATCGGGCGGTGAAAGTCTCTCCTAGGCGATGGATGCGGGGTGTGTCCCTTGTGGCTGCAATTGGTCTGCTGGCTGCGTGCCAGTTGCCAAAATCCGGACCGAACAAATCCGAAATTCTGGCCGGTTCAGTTCAAAACGGGGGCAACGCATATGTCGTTGAAGTTGACGACAATGTCACACGCGCGACGTCCGCCATTCCTCAGTATGGCTTTTCGTCCTCCTTCAGCAGTGCCCAGACATTGACCGCAGATACCGTCCGCCCTGGTGACGTGCTGGGGCTGACCATCTGGGAAAACGTCGACGATGGCTTGCTGTCAGGCGAAACCGGTCTTGCGACCGCGTTGAACGAGGTTCAGGTCGATAGTGACGGATTTATATTTGTCCCCTATGCAGGCCGGATTCGGGCCGCGGGAAACACGCCGGAACAGCTGCGCGTTCTGATCACAGACAAGCTTCAGGAACAAACGCCGGACCCGCAGGTCGAAGTACGGCGCGTCGCGGGTGACGGGTCCACCGTCTCGCTGACGGGCACGGTCGCCGCACCGGGCATTTATCCGATTGAACGGCCAACCCGATCGCTGCTTGGTATGTTGTCCCAGGCGGGCGGGGTCTCGGTCGCGTCGGACATCGCGCTGGTGACCCTGATCCGGGGCGATCAGAAGGGTACCGTTTGGTACGAGGACCTGTTCCGCAACCCCAAGCTGGACGTCGCCCTGCGCGGTGGCGACCGCATTCTGGTGGAAGAGGACAGCAGATCGTATATCGCCCTTGGCGCAACCGGGGGCCAATCGCGCGTGGCATTTGAAAGCCAGGACCTGTCGGCTCTGGAAGCCTTGGCGCAGGTCGGTGGTCTGCTGACGCTTTCCTCGGATCCAACGGGAATATTCATTCTGCGCAAGGAACGTCAGGATGTCGCCCGCAGTATCACCGGACGCGCCGACCTCAAAGGGGATCAGCGCATGATCTACCTACTGAACCTGACAGCCCCCAACGGCCTGTTCATTGCGCGCGATTTCGTGATCCGGGATGATGATACAATCTACGTGACCGAAGCGCCCTATGCGCAGTGGAGCAAGTCGATCTCACTTATCGCAGGCGGTCTGACGCCCGTTGCAAACGTTGCCACGCTAACCGGCAATTGATGCATGTGGCCCGATCCCGACACGTCAACCGGGAGCGGGCAAAATCGGCTGTTTGTCTATAACGGCGGCTTTCTGACCCAGAAACGTCTGAGACGTATTCTGTCGCTTTCGGGTTACGACATTCGTCTGGGATTTCCGAAAGAAGGCGATTGCGTAGGCGTCTGGGGCAACAGCCCGACAGCACATCGCGGCCTTAAGATCGCCGAAAAACACGCTGCCCCGGTTCTGCGGGTCGAGGACGCCTTTCTCAGATCTCTGCACCCGGGCCGGAATGGCGAGCCCCCCTTGGGGCTGTTGCTCGATCGTTCCGGCCTGCATTTCGATGCCGCCACGCCGTCTGAACTTGAGACAGTGCTGACCACGCACCCTCTGGATGACACGGCCCTGCTGAACCGTGCCCGCGCCGCGATCACGCGGATCAGAGAGCTTAACCTCAGCAAATATTCCGCCTTCGATCTCGATCTTGATCCACCCGATCCGGGCTATGTTCTGGTGATCGATCAGACGGTCGGCGATGCGTCGGTTACTGCAAGCGGAGCGGACCGCGCCCGGTTCCTTGAAATGCTTGTCTTGGCGCAGGAGGAAAACCCCGGCGCGCGTATCCTGATCAAGACACATCCTGAAACACTGGCGGGTCACCGTCAGGGGCATTTCACCGATCAGGACCTGTCAGACCGGATATCGCGGTTCAGCGATCCGATCAGCCCATGGCCGTTGCTTGAAGGGGCTATTGCTGTTTACACCGTGTCCTCGCAACTGGGGTTCGAGGCAATTCTGGCGGGCCACAAACCGCGTGTGTTCGGCCAACCTTTCTATGCCGGATGGGGCCTGACGCAGGATGACAGACCCGTTCCGCGCCGCCAGCGCAGTCTGACACGGGCGCAATTGTTCGCGGCCGCCATGCTGCTGTACCCGACTTGGTACGATCCCTATCGCGATCAATTGTGCGAGCTGGAAAGGGTGCTGGACACGTTAGAGGCACAGACCCGCGCCTGGCGACAGGACAAGAACGGCTGGACGGCATCCGGGATGCGCTTGTGGAAACGCAGGCATCTGCAACAGTTTTTCGGGCAACATGGAAAGCTGCGCTTTACGGCATCTCAAGCCGGCACGCCGGACCGCCCCCACATGGTCTGGGCCAGCCAGGCAAGGAACACCGAAGGGGCGGTTCGGGTCGAAGACGGGTTCCTGCGTTCACGCGGGCTTGGGGCGGAACTGGTCCCGCCACTGTCGCTAGTGACGGACGAGATCGGTATCTATTACGACCCGACAAAACCCAGCCAGTTGGAAGAGCTGATCACTTTGCGTGAAACGTTGAGGCCAGATCAGGACCTGCGCGCAGAGCGTCTCGTCGAGAACCTTTTGGCCGCAGGCTTGAGCAAATACAATACCGGCAATCCCGCCTGCCCCCTGCCCGAAGGCCATCGAATTCTTGTGCCCGGACAGGTCGAGGACGACGCCTCAATCCTGTTGGGAACAAGCGCGGGTCGCAACAATCTGGACCTGCTGAAAGCTGTGCGCGACGCCAATCCCGATGCGATCCTGATTTACAAACCTCACCCCGATGTCGAAGCGGGTCTGCGCGAAGGCAGGATCGATGCCGAGGCGATTGCAGACATTGTCGTAACCCAAACAGACCCCGCATCATTATTGCCGCACGTGCAGGAAGTATGGACCATGACATCGCTTCTGGGGTTCGAAGCTTTGCTGCGCAGCGTGCAGGTTACAACTCTGGGCGCGCCCTTTTATGCGGGTTGGGGGCTGACCACGGATCTGGGGGCTGTTCCCGCCCGGCGTGGCGCAAGACCGACGTTGATGGGCCTCGTCCATGCCACCTTGATTGATTACCCTCGTTATTTCGACCCGGTCACAGGGCAACCCTGCCCCGTCGAGGTTGCCGTTGAACGTCTGGCGCAGGGCACTTGTGTTCCGACCGGTCCGTTCAATCGTGTTCTGTCAAAACTTCAGGGTGTGTTTGCGACACATGCGCACTTGTGGCGCTAACGCTAGTCCGACGCCCTGCGCCAACGGTGCAGGATATCGCCACCCACCACTTTCGCTTCAATCAGTTCGAACCGTGGCGCGACGTCCAGTGTCGTCAACGCCAATGTTCCAACTGCCGCCAGCCCCTCGGCACCGATGGTCAACCCAGCGGTAAATCCGACCAGTTCATCCACCAGATCCTCGGCCAGCAGCGACGCTGCCAGCGCCGCCCCACCTTCGCAGAAGACGCTGGTCAGACCGGCTTGTCCCAACTGTTGGAGAAGATCGACCGCGTCAATCTGATGATCTTTCAACGCGCAGGGGATCAGCTTTGCACCTAGTCTTTCCCAGGCTTTCGCGCGCTCGGCGTCCGGGTGATGCGCATGGCAGAGCCAGACAGGTGTCTTTGATGCCGTGCGAGCCAAATGCCCCATCAGGGATATGTCCATATGGCGCGAAACCACAACGCGCACGGGCTGATGATCAATGCCAAGGTCCCGAACCGTCAGTGACGGGTCGTCGGCCCGCGCCGTGCCGGCACCGACCATCACCGCATCGTGGCGCGCGCGCATGGCATGGACGACGCGGCGCGCCTGTGGCCCGGTAATCCATTGGCTGTGCCCGGTCGAAGTTGCGATCCGCCCGTCAAAACTGCTGGCCAGCTTGAGGGTTACAAAAGGTCGGCCCTGCTCGGTTTTCAGGAAGAAGCCTTCCAGATCACGTTCCGCCTGCTCTGCGAGGACACCGGTTACGACCTTAATTCCGGCCTCGCGCAACTTGGCAAAGCCCTGCCCTGCTACACGCGGATCGCTGTCTTCCACGGCTGCCACGACACGGGCGACACCCGCAGCAATCAAAGCCTCGGCACAGGGGGGTGTTTTGCCGTGATGGGCGCAGGGTTCCAAAGTCACATAGGCGGTCGCGCCATGTGCGGCCTGCCCGGCTTGCGCCAAAGCCTCGGTTTCGGCATGGGGGCGACCGCCCTGCTGGGTCCAACCGCGCCCGACAATCCGGCCTTTGCGCACGATAACGCAACCCACGGCAGGGTTTGGCCAGCACATCCCCTGGCCGCGCCGCCCCAGTGACAGGGCCAGCGCCACAAATCGCTTATCTGTTTCGCTCACTCGTCCGTCGAAGGCTGCGGCGGTCGCAGTTCGTGGACAAACTCCTCGAAATCATCGGCCGCCTGGAAATTCTTGTACACACTCGCAAAGCGAACATAAGCGACGGTATCGATCCGCGCCAGAGCTTCCATAACGATCTCACCGATCTTGTGGGACGGGATATCCGTGTCGCCCATGCTTTCCAGCCGGCGCACAATACCCGAAATCATCTGATCGATCCGCTCGGGATCAACTGGCCGTTTCTGCATCGAGATGCGGATCGAACGTTCCAGTTTATCGCGGTCGAAATCTTCGCGTTTACCATTGGTCTTTATGACAACCAGATCACGCAGCTGCACACGCTCATAGGTCGTGAACCGCCCGCCACATGCTGGGCAAAACCGACGTCGGCGGATTGCCACGTGGTCCTCTGCCGGGCGTGAATCTTTTACCTGAGTATCGATATTTCCGCAAAACGGGCAGCGCATCCGCCGTCTCCTCGTCCCTTGTTCCGCCTCTTTTTGTAAGTGCTGCGACTTACTTATCCACAACTATAGGGCAGCAACTAGGGTTTGGGTAGTCGGAAATTTCAACCGCTAGATAAAGGGTCAGGTCAGGTGTGCTGCAATCCGTCTCTGGTGTGGTGCCGTGCGGTGTTCAAACAGATAGATCCCCTGCCATGTTCCAAGGCACGGGCGACCCTGCACCACAGGTATCGACAAGGATACCGGCAACAGCGCAGCCTTTATATGCGCTGGCATGTCATCGGGGCCTTCGTAAGTATGCCTTAGATACGACATTGACGGGTGATCGGATGGCGGCACCAGCCTTTCGAAAAACGCCCGAAGATCAGCTTGAACTTCGGGGTCCGCGTTTTCCTGAACAAGCAATGAACAGGAGGTGTGGCGAACGAAAAGCGTCAGTAAGCCATCCGTCGCCACCTGCCCAAGCCAATGCGTCACTTCAGACGTGAATTCGTATAGCCCTGATCCTTTTGTACGGATTGCAAATTCAGTCTGCATTCGCGGTGTCTCGCCGTTCTGTCAGTCGTTATAGAACGGTCGATAGTTACACCTGGCATTCGCGCCTTGTACAGACATGCTGTCGCCAGGTTGAAAACCGATTGTAACAAAACTGCTTGGCTGTACATCGACATTCTGGGGCGGCTTGATCGAAAACTGAACCGCCGTCTTACGCCCGGTGGTGACGCTTGGCCCATACCCGCGCAACACGTAGATCGGATCGCGCCAGCCCGCGCCCAATGTACGCCGAGCATAATCCGCTGCGGCGCACCAGTATCCTTCGGTGCGCCGGTCGCCTCGCGGAATAACCTCAAAGTCAGTGGCGTTTATCGGCTCGGTCCGATAACCGTGCGGCGCCGCGTCAGCCGTCATTGGAATGCTGAACGCCAGGGCGGCAAGCGCGGCAAATGTCCGTGTATGTTTCATTGTTATAATTCCCTGATTGTGTGTCTCAAAAAGGTTAGGCCATAAGCTTCGTCGGCACAGGGTCGCTCACGTTCTGTTTAGTCCGTCTCGTGCGATGCGTGAACCGGCGTGAGCCAGCCCTGGTATCTGATCAACATTCCCAGTCCCGGCGCGTCTGCAGACACATCAAACCGAAAGCGCCCCGCTTTGTCCTGCCATTCGCGCGTTCTTGATCGCGGCAAGGTAAAAGATGGCATCGTGATGCCAAACACGGTCAGGCGGAGGATTTTGATATGCATCCCATTTTCCCGCCAAACGGGCTGTAACCAGATCGAGATCGCGCCAAAAGATTCACGGACACACTCTCTTTTCGTATCATATTTCAGAGTTGATCGTGTTTTGTGGCCCGCGAAATTCCGATCCCATGACCAGAATTCGCCATCAGTATCAATGTGCAGGGAGACGGGGACGTCTTTGCCGCTTTGCGGAAACCCGGCCAGACGTGTTGCAAGGGCAGCCCATATCCCTTTGCCACGTTCGATATCGCAGCGTCCTGCAAAGCAGCCCTCGCTCATGTGCAAAACTCGAACCGCCTCTGGCAACCTTTCGGTCGATCCTATCGCCTTAAGAAAGGGATCGCCCATCGCTAGTACCCGTTTTCGGCAAAACGAGCCCTGATATCGGGACTTGGAACCAGACATGTCTCGGAACGCCCGAAGAAAGCGTATCTGTTTCGTGCGATCAGGCGATAGGCCGGATCCTTGATGAGCCGAGGCAGAAGCCGACACATTGATAACAGCGACCATGGGCCGCGCAACTGTCGCATCGCCGCTGCAAACGCATCCAGATGCTGAAAAACAGCGCCATTCACGACCACCAGATTTGTTTGAAAATCCTGAGTGGGAAGGCCGAGATCACGATATAGCTTTTGCCCAAGCGGGGACCGCGCCGTTGCAAATTGAAAAACATGGCGCTGGTCACGTTTCAGCATAAACTGGAAAAACCCCGAACACAGCACGCATTCGCCGTCAAACACAATTAGGTTTTTGTCATAAACCGCTGTATTCTCAAAAATATCCTGCAAGGTTTTACACCGGAACTATTGACTTAAAGCCAGCCTGACAAAACCACCTGAGCGAAGCAATGCGACATGTATGAAAGGTGTGGGGGCGTGCCGGGGAGCCTTAACCAGAGGCTGGTGATTTCCCCGAGGCTCTGACCTCATCCCCATAAAGGTCTGGACCCGGCAACACCACTGAATTGGTTCGTTGCACATGGCGATGCTTGTCCATACCGGTCAAAAAATTTCGAGAAACTGCCACCGACGGCTTGTTTCTGTGTGAAATCCACTTGTCAGCACCGTCGATCCTGAAAGACAATTCCGCAATAGTTTGTGTATGTAATTGAAAATTTGAGGTACTGTTTCGCGATGGATGTCGATATCGGCCGACTTCATCTGTTTGTTCAGGCGCTGGACCGCTATTCCGGAAATGGCGACATGTCCTGCGATGTCCTGAAAATGGCAGGGCTGCGCCCTCAGGATATCGCACCGCCGGTCACTACCTACAGCGTACAAACCGAGGCTTTGTTTATCCGTTATGCATGTGACGCCACCCACGACGTCACGTTTGCTGCCCGCACGGGGCTTGAGGTTACGTCAGCCTCGACCGTGACCGCCTATATCAGCAAGTATTCCCGCGACCTGAAACAGGTGATGGAGAACCTCTCGCGCTTTCACGGCATCATCGACCCTGCCATCGCGCTTAACCTGCGCGTCGCGGGTAATTTTGCGACCTTGGAAGCCGAGTGGAAGGATCCCGGATTTGCGCGGTATCACAGACGCACCGAATTCCTGATATTTGCTGCCCTGGCCAGAATGCGGAACCTGACGCAAGTCAATCTCTATCCGATAGAAATTCGGTTTCAGCACAGGGTCGGTGACCACGCCCGAAGATTTGAAAAGCTTGCCGGTTTTCCCGTGACCTTTGGGGCCGAGAACCTCGAGATTATCCTGCCTCTTTCAGCGCTGGACCTGCCCGTACCGACTTATGACCCCCAACTCAGAGAGCATTTGCTGGAATATGCAGATCGCCTGCTTTCTGAGAGAGGCGCTCCCAAACATCTGACCCGTGCCAAGGTCGAAGGGCTGGTTACCCGATCCCTGCCCGGCGCAATCCCGCAAGCCGAAAGCCTCGCGGCTGATCTGGGGATGAGCCTTAGAACCTTCAGTCGGCGCCTCAGGGACGAAGGCACCAGCTATCGCGATGTTGTCGACGATCTGCGGTGCGACCTGGCGCAGACCTTTATCAAGAATGAAATGCCCTTGTCCGAAATCGCCTATTCGCTGGGCTATGCCGATCAGGCCGCATTTTCGACCGCTTTCAAACGTTGGACAGGCCAGCCGCCCAGCGCGTTCAAGACGCGATTGGAACACCCGATACGGACGTGAGACCGGGGGTCATCAGCTTGAAAAACCTCGCCCCGGCCCGTCCCATGAGTGGACAGAACGGATATAGAAGGACAGAAGGTCCAGCCCTTGTGCATTCCCGCCAATGTGATGGGAGAACAGGCCATCGTGAAGTGTGTCCGGAATGAAAAAAGGCGCCTCGGGTGAGGCGCCTTGATACTTATTGATCCAGGAAGGACCGAAGTTTTCGGGATCGGCTGGGATGCTTCAGCTTGCGCAGCGCCTTCGCTTCGATCTGGCGGATACGTTCGCGGGTCACGCTGAACTGCTGACCCACCTCTTCCAGCGTGTGGTCGGTGTTCATACCGATGCCGAAACGCATCCGCAGCACACGTTCTTCACGCGGGGTGAGCGAGGCCAAGACCCGTGTGGTGGTTTCCTTGAGGTTTTCCTGAATGGCGCTGTCCAGAGGCAGCACAGCATTCTTGTCCTCAATGAAATCACCCAGCTGGCTGTCTTCTTCGTCACCAATCGGAGTTTCCAACGAAATCGGCTCCTTGGCGATTTTCATCACCTTGCGAACCTTCTCAAGCGGCATTTGCAGCTTTTCGGCCAGTTCCTCAGGTGTCGGTTCGCGGCCGATCTCGTGCAACATCTGGCGACCGGTCCGGACCAGCTTGTTGATCGTTTCGATCATATGAACCGGAATACGGATTGTGCGCGCCTGATCCGCGATTGAACGCGTGATAGCCTGACGAATCCACCACGTCGCATAAGTCGAGAATTTATAGCCGCGGCGGTATTCGAACTTGTCTACCGCCTTCATCAGGCCGATATTACCTTCCTGAATAAGATCAAGGAATTGCAGGCCGCGGTTCGTGTACTTCTTGGCGATCGAAATCACCAGACGCAGGTTGGCTTCGACCATTTCTTTCTTGGCCTGCCGCGCCTCTTTTTCGCCCTTCTGGACCTGCTGAACGATGCGGCGGAATTCGCTGATGTCCAGACCCACATATTGGCCGACCTGAGCCATGTCGTTGCGCAGTTCTTCGACCTTCGCGGTCGAGCGTTCGATGAACATCTGCCAGCCCCGGCCCGGCTTTTCCGCCATTTCGGCCAGCCAGTTGGGGTCCAGTTCACGCCCGCGGTATTCGTCGATGAACTCGCGACGGTTGATCCGTGCCTGATCGGCCAGCTTCACCATCGAACTGTCCAGCGACATGACGCGACGGTTGATACCGTAAAGTTGGTCGATCAGCGCTTCGATCCGGTTGTTGTGCAGGTGAAGACCATTCACCAGTTGCACAATCTCGGCCCGCAACTTCTGATAAGTCTCTTCGTCTTTTTCGCTGAACGTGCCGTCTTCGTTCAAGGTGGCCGAAATGCGGCTGTCCTGCATTTCGGACAGCATCGCGAAATCGGTTGAGATCCGCTCCAGCGTGGTCAGAACCTGATCCTTCAACGCCGCTTCCATCGCGGCCAGCGACATGTTGGCCTGATCGTCTTCGTCATCGTCGTCGTCGCTGGTGATCGGGTTGCCATCGGCATCCAGTTCCGGCCCGGCCTCTTTCGCGGGTTTCGCAGCCTGCACGGCAGACGCGTCAACGACTGGCGCGTCGCCATCTTCGTCCAGCTGGTTGCCGAATGTGGTTTCCAGATCGATGACATCCCGCAGCAGAATATCCTCGGACAGCAATTCGTCGTGCCAGATGGTGATCGCCTGGAAGGTCAGCGGGCTTTCGCACAGACCAGCGATCATGGTGTTGCGCCCTGCTTCGATCCGCTTGGCGATGGCAATCTCGCCCTCACGGCTCAGCAGTTCAACCGAACCCATCTCGCGCAGATACATGCGAACGGGGTCGTCGGTGCGGTCCAGCTTTTCGGTGGCAGCCCCGGCCAACGCAACCTCGCGGTTGCTTTCGGTGGTCGTCAGTTCGGTCGAGCCCTTGTTCTCTTCTTCTTCAGCCTCTTCATCTTCGATGATGTTGATGCCCATCTCGGACAGCATAGACATAACGTCTTCGATCTGTTCCGAGCTGACCTGATCGGGCGGCAAAACCTGATTGAGCTGATCGTAGGTGATGTAACCTTTCTCGCGGGCCTCGGCGATCATCTTCTTGACGTTGGCCTGGCTCATGTCCAGCGAGATTTCCTGGTCCTGCTCGTCGGATTTGCGATCTTCGGTCGTGTCTTTGGCGGCCATTCAATGCTCCTGCAGGGATGGGTGATTCGTTTGATCCGAATCATTAGCGCGTAGAAGTGATTCGGCCACCCATTTACCCGTTTTTCTTTTCCAGTGCCTTACGAAAACACCATTTTACCGGCGTTTCCGCTCGAATTTGATGCCGGACATAATCGCCTCGAACGCGTCTTTCTCGTCGCGGTTGATTCGCGCCCCGTTGTCGGCGATGTCGAATATGGCCCTGTCTTCATTCTGGCTTCGGCTTGTCCGGTTGCGTTCTTCTGCCGCTTGCGCCAGCCGATATGTCAGTGCCTCATCGGCCAGATCGGACATCTCCTCGGCGGCTTCGGCAATCTCGGCATCCAACCCCCGGAGCGCTTTGATTTTCGCGAGTTCTTCGGCCAGTGTCATCTCGGCCTTCTCAACGTCGCCTGGTTTGAACACACAGGGGATTACGGCGACATGGCGAAGGGCCAGCAGGTTTTCAAGGGCTTCTGGCCCTAAAGTTTCGGCAATATGGTCCTTCAGATTGTCCGGGTCATCGATCGCGTGGCGCAGGATTGCAGTTCGCAATGCGGCGTGATCGGGGTCGCGGCATTCCATCTCTTCCAGTTGGTGTTCGAACTGCACGACGACTCGGGGGTTAAGCGCGGCAATCGCCAGAATGGCCGCTTCGCGCAGTTGAATCTCGGCATTCTCGGACGAGGCCAGAAACGAGGACCGCGCGCCGGGCGTGGCAGGCTGTTTTGGCGGCACCCATTTGCCGCGCGGTTGCCATTGCCGGGATTGCTGCTGCCGTTGCGGGCGGAACAATTGCCAGCGCAGGTCCTTGATCTCTTGCCCATAATGCGCCCGTATCGATGGGTCGCGGATCAGCTTGATTTTCTCGCGCAGGGACTTGTCCAAGGCCGCCTTGCGTTCGGGGCTGTCGATCACCTTGCCGTCGGTCTCGCGCTGCCAAAGCAACTTGACCATCGGAATGGCACCATCCAGCACGGCCTTCACAGCGCCTGCCCCTTCGGCGCGCAGCAGGTCGTCGGGGTCTCTGCCTTCTGGCATCAGGGCAAACCGCAGCGACTTTCCAGCTTCGAGCAGCGGCAAAGCCAGATCAACCGCCCGCATCGCAGCGCGCAGACCTGCCGTGTCGCCGTCCAGCGCAATGATCGGCTCGTCCGATATCCGCCACAGCAGTTGCAATTGATGTTCGGTGATGGCCGTTCCCAAAGGGGCAACCGACGCGCCAAAACCTGCTTCGGCCAGCGCGATCACGTCCATATAGCCTTCGGCCACGATAAGCGGCTGACCCTTACCTGCCGCCTGTCGTGCCGGGCCTTGATTGTAAAGACTGCGCCCTTTGTCGAACAGCTCGGTCTCGGGTGAGTTCAGGTATTTCGCGTTGTCATTCGGGTCCATCGCACGGCCGCCAAACGCGATACAACGCCCGCGCGGGTCGCGGATCGGGTACATGATGCGGTTGCGGAAGGTGTCGTAGGGCTTTTTGCCTTTGTTTGAAGGTTTGGCCAGCCCGGCCCCAAGGATCAGATCCTCGGCCACGTTCTTGCCGCGAAGATGGTCCCACAGCGCCTGCCAATCGTCCGGAGCAAATCCAATCTCCCACCGGTCCAGCGCTTGCGCGTTCAACCCGCGGCGCGCGAGGTAGTCTCGTGCGGCGGCTCCTGCCCCGGTCTTGAGTTGCAGGCGGAAGAACTGCACCGCCTGTTCCATCACATCAGCCAGCTGTGTGCGGTGGTCCTGTTTTTCCTGCGCCTTCGGGTCGCGCGCAGGCATCGGCATCCCGGCTTCGCGGGCCAGAATCTCGACAGCTTCGATGAACGAGACATTCTCGGTCTCTTTCACAAAACTGATCGCGTCCCCTTTGGCATGACAGCCGAAGCAGTAGTAAAACCCCTTCTGATCATCGACATGGAACGAGGCCGTCTTTTCGTGATGAAACGGGCAAGGCGCCCACATGTCCCCTTTGCCCTGATTGGACTTGCGTTGATCCCACATGACCTTGCGCCCGACAACCTGAGACAGGCTGAGCCGCGTGCGCAATTCGTCCAGAAATCCGGGGGGCAATGACATGAGTCAAACCTGACAGAAACAGGAACGCGCGCCAAGGGGATGGCGCGCGGTTGTCCACAGGGAAATGTCCGGGCTGTGGATTATTGCTGCAAACACAGCTCAAGCCAAGCGGCGCCCAGATCCTTTTTGCGCACGTCCCGCATCTTTTGCTCATAAACCCAAGGCGTGATCAGCGGGATTGCAGCATTGTAGTTTTCGGGCCATGTCGGGCCGCTATCCGCCACGGCTTGCGCCACATCGCGTTCTTTTACGCGGTCCAGCCGCGCCTTTTGGATCGCTGCCACCACATCCGCCTGATATTTGCAGCTTTGTTCCTTGGTTTCCTGAGCGGCCAAAGGGGTGGCCAGCAGAGCCGCGACAATGGCTATACGCAACATGGAGGTCTCCGGGATTCGTTTCTCTGAGTGTCTATTATCCGTCAAACTAACGGGCCGCCATCGACATTCAAGCCGCGGCGCGTACCGGCGGGGCGAAATGATCACCCCGCCCGCCTGCTTCAGAGCCCCTTCGCGCGGTAGCTTTTCGCAACGCGGTCGATCGCCACGATATAGGCTGCAGTACGTAGGTCTTCGACATCGTCGCGGCTGTGCCACACTTCACGCATCGACTGGTAGGCAATACGCATCGTGTCGTCGAGGCCCGAGCGCACCAGCTCAAGCTCATCCGCGCCTTTGAGGTACTTGGCCTTGAAGTCCGGCGACATCGACCACGCATCCCCCAGGTACCGGTCTAGCCTTTCCAACTCGCTGACGATCAGTTCGTGGCGCGATTCTTCCTGACGACGCTGCATCCGGCCAAAGCGGATGTGGCTAAGGTTCTTGACCCATTCGAAGTAAGAAACCGTCACACCGCCCGCATTTGCATACATGTCGGGGATAATCACTGTGCCCTTCTTGCGTAGGACTTCATCCGCGCCGGCGGTAACCGGACCATTGGCAGCTTCGATAATCAGCGGCGCCTTGATCCGATCGGCGTTCGACAGGTTGATGACACCTTCCAATGCCGCCGGGATCAGAATGTCGCAATCGGCCTCCAGCACTGCTGCACCTTCAGCGGAATGGGTCGCGTCGGGATAGTCTTTTACGCCGCCATGTTTGACAATCCACTGACGCACGGCTTCGACGTCAATGCCGTCGGGATTAAATAGCGCGCCGTCCCATTCGATGATTCCGGTGATGCGCGCGCCATCTTCTTCGCTCAGGAACTTGGCTGCGTGATAACCTACATTGCCAAGCCCCTGCACGATAATGCGCTTTCCATCCAGTTTACCTGACAAACCTGCTTTCTGGATGTCTTCAGGGTGGCGGAAGAACTCGCGCAACGCGTATTGAACGCCGCGCCCGGTCGCCTCGACCCGCCCCGCGATACCACCGGCATTCAGCGGCTTTCCTGTCACACAGGCGCGCGCATTGATGTCCGTTGTGTTCATCCGTGCGTATTGGTCAGCCATCCAAGCCATTTCACGCTCGCCAGTGCCCATATCGGGCGCAGGCACGTTTTGCGATGGGTTGATCAGGTCTCGCTTTGCAAGCTCATAGGCAAAGCGCCGCGTGATTTGTTCCAGTTCATGTTCTTCGTATTCTCGTGGATCAATGCAAAGCCCACCCTTGGAGCCACCAAACGGCGTCTCAACGAGAGCGCACTTATAGGTCATCAGCGCAGCCAGAGCTTCAACTTCGTCCTGGTTAACCGCAGTGGCATATCGAATACCGCCCTTGACCGGCTCCATATGTTCCGAGTGGACAGACCTGTAACCGGTGAAGGTATGGATTTCACCACGCAGCCGCACACCGAATCGAACTGTATAGGTTGCGTTGCAGACACGGATCTTTTGCTCCAACCCCGGCGGCAGTTCCATCAGGGCTGCGGCCCTGTTGAACATCAGGTCAACACTTTGACGAAAGCTGGGTTCTTTGATGCCGGTCATAAAATCCTCCGTAGCGGTACATGACGATACGTCACGACGTTTTGTCGCACCACTGGCGGCCTGCTGCAATCAAACAATGCACTTTTTTTAATCATTTTATGAACGCATGCTTAGTTGCCCTAGGGTGAGTCGCTCAGATCGGCCAACTCCTTAACGAATTGTTTTCATTTCATCGACAGATCACCTGAAACGGTCCAAATTATACCCCTTCGGCGCGTAAAAAGGCCAAAACCAAGCCTTTTTCGCCCAATTCACGCCACGTTTGAAAATTAACTTTGTTCCAAATCTCTTTTTCTTTGACGCACGAATTCGACGTGTGAGGCGGAGTAACCAGAATGCTAAATTCCTTGCTTTGTAACGACGGCTCGAAACCGAAGCGCAAAACGTTCAATTTAGAGCAATTCGCTCGGAATGAAGATGGTGTCTTCACTATTTTCGTACTGTTCATGGTGGTCCTGATGCTGGCGATTACCGGTATGTCGATGGATCTTATGAAGTATGAACGCGACCGTGCCAGCCTACAGTCCACTCTGGATCGCGCCGTGCTTGCTGCTGCAGACTTGGACCAGGACCTTCCTGCCAAGCAGATTGTCGATTCCTATATGGCCAAAGCCGGACTGAGTGATTTAAACGCTGTTACGACAGTAGTTGAAGGTTTTGGCTCCAAGAAAGTTTCTGCTACTGCTGAGGCTGTCCTGACAACGCGTTACCTGCGGTATGGCGGCGTTCCAAAACTGAGCCTGAAATCTAGCAGTGCAGCCGAAGAATCCATTGGCGCTGTTGAAATCTCTTTGGTTCTCGACATCTCCGGCTCCATGTCGCGCTCGTCTGCCACACCATCAAAGACGAAAATCGCAGTTTTGAGAGAAGCTGCGTCAGAGTTTGTTAGGCTCATGCTGGACAAACCTAACGAAACTCAGATTTCGATCTCGATTGTTCCATATGCAACGCAGGTTAACGCGGGTGCGCCAATCCTGGACAAGTTCACGAATGTCACCCAAGAACACAGCTATTCGCACTGCGTAAACTTTATTCCGGAACAGTACAGCGATTCTGATCTGGAACGGGATGACACCCTCGAACGCACCGCGCATTTCGATCCGTTCACTTATTCTGAAGGATCAATCAGATTGCCTGTTTGTCCTGTACGTGCGGGAAGTGCGATCACCCCTGTCACCGACAATATGAACAAGCTGCTTGCACAGATTGCGTCCCTCACGCCCGGTGGGAACACGTCAATCGATATTGGGATGAAGTGGGGAACTGCCCTGCTGGACCCGAGTATGCGCGGAATTGTTCGCGACCTGTCACTGGAACAGGATCCGTCCTATGCAGGTACAACGATTGTGCCATCAAGATTCTCGGTCCGCCCGTCGAACTATGGTACCGACGTTCTGAAGATCGCTATTGTTATGACCGATGGTCAGAACACCGATCAATACATGCTTAATCCGTCGCTGCGCGAAGGCATGTCAGACGTCTGGTACAATTCGGAAGCCGAAGAATACACTGTGTATCATTCTCAGGGGCGTCCGAACTTTTTCTGGCCTCAGCAGGGCGTGTGGGCGGACCATCCCTACGGGAATCCGGAGCCAGAGACACCTTTGAACGAAGAACTCGGGACTGCCGTTCGGCTGACATATCCTGAACTCTTCAATCGAATTTCTTTGGCCTCGAATGCACGCGACAACTATTACTGGCAGTCCAGCGGTTGGGCTGAATGGTATTCCAAGGCCTATGCGAAAGTCGAAACATCGGCCAAGAACCAGCGCACCAAGCACATTTGTGATGCGGCCAAAGATCAGGGTATCATCGTTTACGGTATCGCATTCGAGGCACCCAGAAGTGGGTACAGGACCCTGAAAGACTGTGCCAGCTCTGACAGCCACGTCTATGACGTAAGTGGCCTGAACCTTGAGAAAGCCTTTGAATCAATCGCATCGTCGATCCGCAAATTGAGGCTAACCCAATGATCGGAAAGAAACTCTCCAGGCTCCGCATGTTTCGGCGCTCTGAGGCCGGAAATGCGACAATTGAGTTTGTCATGCTCATACCCTGTTTTCTGGCGCTTCTTGTGGCTGGTGGTGAGCTGTCTATCATCACAATGCGACATGCCGCTTTGGAACGTGGGGTTGACCTGATCGTAAGAGATATTCGGTTAGGTACAGGTACGAACTGGAATCACGACGTGATCCGGGATCGGATTTGCGATGTTTCCGGCATTCAGGATTGCAAGGGTAACTTGCGGTTGCAAATGATCAAACAGGACGCGTTCGCTGGAATTGTGCTTTCGGACAACATCCCCTGTACGGACAGTTCCGAAGATCCCAAACCGGTTCTGGATTTCAAAAGTGGCCAATCCAACGAATTGATGATCCTGCGGGCCTGTCTCCGTATTGATCCGGTTCTTGAGGCATCGGCCATCGCAAAACTTGTCCCGGACGCATCAGGTCACTACGCGGTGACCGCAACGACGGCATTCGTACAGGAGCCACTGTAAGATCATGTCTGTACTCCAAAACCTGAAAAATCGCGTCAAAGTCTTCAAAAAAGACGAAAGCGGCATTCTGACCGTTGAAGCCCTCATGATTTTTCCACTGATGCTATGGACGATCACGTTCACGTTCACTGCATTCGAGGGGTTTCGTCAAAGCGCGTCCAACCTGAAGGCAGCTTATACGATCAGCGATCTGATTTCGCGTGAAACGCAGGCTGTGACCGATGTGTATATCGACTCGCTGCACGATTTGGCAGGAAAGATGGTCAATAACCGGTCAGATGTGAAAATGCGGGTCTCACTGATTGTTTACGATGAGGACGATGATCGCCACTACGTTCGCTGGTCAACGGTACGCGGCTTTGACAATGAGTGGGACGACGACAAGATCGGAGAAATCGAAGACCGCTTGCCACCGATGCCCAATCAGGACACTGTTATTCTGGTTGAAACGTCCAATGAATACATCCCCACGTTCAGACCGGGCTGGGATTTTGCGACAGGTATCACCTTTGAGAACTTCATCTTTACCCGTCCCCGCTTTACAAACGAAGTTGCATGTAACTTAACCCAGACCCCGTTCGTCTGCACAAATAGCGGATAAAATTTCGGACATAAACTTGGCCTCGGCG
Organism: Ruegeria sp. BHSB056; assembly: GCF_059613305.1. Classification (NCBI taxonomy): domain Bacteria; kingdom Pseudomonadati; phylum Pseudomonadota; class Alphaproteobacteria; order Rhodobacterales; family Roseobacteraceae; genus Ruegeria; species Ruegeria sp. BHSB056. The sequence goes on from NZ_JBXWSG010000005.1 coordinate 29,341, forward strand.
GCAGATGTCATGCCGCCCACGCCAACCCGGTGACCAACCCGCCACCACAACCCCGGAGCCCAGCGGTTCACTGCTTTGTTTCGCGTTCGGATCAGAAAGCCGTTTGACGGTTTGAACGCGAAAACACCCCTATCCACCGTTTCAATATCGGCCACTTCCGCGATAACCTGACCCGATCCTGTTCGCAACTCGGTCCGCGTCAGTTCGATACAGTCTTCTGTGGCGCGCCAGACGCGAAGCGCCAACCAAAGCGATGCACCGCCAACGATAAACAGAAACACCTGCCAAACCGGTTCGGGTGGCGATGCCAACGCGACATAGGTAACCAGCATTCCAACCGTTGTCAGCATCCCTACCCCGGTCCATCGTCTTGGGGATGAGGCCTGAATTGTTGCCAGCACTTCGTCCTGCATGGATGTCTCCTGTCTGATCCGCTTCGATCTAGCCATTTTGCGCCGGAAACAACAGGGGTTTGGCTGCAAAACAATTTCGCACAGGTCCGGTTATTTCATGCAAATTGACTGCCTTGGCGCAGAGATTACATGCTGCCCAGACGACACGGAGGCAAACATGTCCCTTAGACCGACGTTGGAAACACGCAAAGCCATCCCCACAATGGAAGGGGCTGGTGTGAAACTTCACCGCGCATTCGGGTTTCAGGACCCGTCCGAACTGGATCCCTTTCTGCTGTTTGATGATTTCAGAAATGAACGACCGCAGGATTATCAGGCCGGTTTTCCCTGGCACCCGCACCGGGGGATCGAAACGATCACTTACGTCCTGACCGGCACGGTCGAGCATTCGGATTCGCTGGGCAACACCGGCACGCTTGGCGCCGGTGATGTGCAATGGATGACCGCAGGATCCGGTATCCTGCATCAGGAAATGCCAAGCGGCAACATCTCGGGCCAGATGCACGGCTTCCAATTGTGGGGCAACCTGCCCTCGGACCAGAAGATGACCGCCCCGCGCTATCAGGACGTCCAAAGCAAGGACATCCCCGAAATCACCGATGACGATGGCACGACAGTGCGGGTGATCGTGGGTGAGTTCTGGGGTAAGACCGGTCCCGTAGACGGGATAGCTGCTGACCCACAATATCTGGATATCTCTGTCCCGGCGGGTGTGAAGAAAACTTTCCGGATCGATACGTACCGCCGTGCTTTCGCCTATGTGTTTCAGGGTCAGGCCGCCTTTGCCGATGCCTCGCAGCCGACAGGTGTGCTGCTGGAAAAGGAAATCGCCGGGCAAGAGGTCAATATCCGCGACATGTCAGGGGATCGCACGCTTGTCCGTTTTGGCACGGGCGATGAAATCACCGTTCAGGCTGGCCCCCAAGGCGTGCGGTTCCTGCTGATCTCTGGGGCTCCGATCAACGAACCCGTCGCTTGGCATGGCCCCATCGTGATGAACACGCGGGCCGAACTGGAACAGGCATTTCGCGAGCTGCGCAATGGCACGTTCATTCGCCCCGCGCACTAACAGTGTGACGGTTTGACCTTGTCAGACCGTCACTGCCTTGTGCACCATCTTCCAATAGATCTCCTCGACCTCGTCCAGTGACAGGCGACCACCCGAACGGTACCAGGTCATCACGCCGTTCAGCATGGCTATCACGGCAAGCGTCGCAATCTTCGTGTCTGAAATTGCGAAATGTCCGGCCTGCTGCCCTGAATCAAGGATGCTTTCCAGCACGTTTTCGTACTGGCGCCGCAAGTCTTCAATTTCAGAAAAGTTTTCGGGCGAAAGGTTCCGCAACTCCATATAGGCGATAAAAACTTCGTCCGGTCGTTGCAGATGGAAGCGGATGTGAAAGCCGATGAACTGGCGCAAAGCGTCTTCGGTATCGTCGCAACTGTCCAATGCGTCAAGCGCCGCCAACAAGTCTTGCATGTGTTCGCGCATCAACCGGTGCAAAAGGCTCTGTTTGTCGGGCGTGTAATTATAAAGCGCGCCTGCCTGCACGCCGACCTCTTTTGCAATCTGCCGCATCGAGACAGCGGCATACCCGTAACGGGCAAACAGGTGCAGCGCGGCCTTGCGGATACGCGGGCCGGTTATATCGGAATGTGAGCCTTGAGTGCGTGCCATGGATCCACAGTATATGAACAGATGTTCATATAGAACCCCGCTTGAACGATGTCGTCAAAACGTGCATCACGGTGAGGCAACAAAGACCGAAAAGCCTGCGACATGAAACTGCTGCCCGTTTTGCCACTTATTCTGTTTTGCGCCGCCTGTGCGGACATTCCCGAGCTGGAAGGCAGCGAACCGGCTGCAGTCAGATCCGCCCCCTACCCGCGCCTTGTTCCGTTGCAGGAAACCTTAGGGCCACCGGTGGATCCGATCCATCAGGCGGCAGCCGTCGAAGACGAACTGACACAACGCGGCAATACCTTGGCCCAAAAGGCACAGGCGTTGCAAAACGCGCAAACCAACTGACGCGTCATAAATCAACTCCACTATCCCCGGTGACGGATTGCACCCTTGGCCTGAACCCGCTAAGGCAGCGCTGATTGGACAAGCATCCGATACCAGAAAATTCGAGCGGAAAAGGACCCATGACATGACACAGGCACTGCGGCTGGGAATTGCGGGCTTGGGAACGGTCGGCGTGGGTGTCGTCAAGATCGTCCGCCGCCATGCAGAGCTGTTGCAGACCCGTACAGGCCGTTCGATTGAAATCGTGGCAGTATCCGCGCGCGACCCGAACAAAGACCGTGGCGTGAACCTGTCGGATTATGCCTGGGAAACTGATCCGGTTGCACTGGCAAAACGCGACGACATAGACGTTTACGTCGAATTGATGGGTGGGGAGAACGGTCCTGCCAAAGCCTCGGTCGAAGCAGCATTGGCCAGCGGCAAGGATGTGGTCACGGCCAACAAGGCGTTGCTGGCCATCCACGGGCAGGAACTGGCCGAAAAGGCCGAGGCCGCCGGTCGAGTGATCCGGTTTGAGGCCGCTGTCGCTGGTGGTATCCCTGTGATCAAGTCCCTGACCGAAGGTCTGGCGGGCAACGAGATCACCCGCGTGATGGGTGTTATGAACGGGACGTGCAACTACATCCTGACCCGGATGCAGTCGCAGCGTCAGGGCTACAACGCGCTTTTCGATGAATGCGCCGAATTGGGATACCTTGAGGCCGACCCCAATCTGGATGTCGGAGGTATCGACGCTGCGCACAAGCTGGCTCTGCTATCCTCGATTGCGTTTGGGACCAAGCCAAATTTCGACGGGATCGAGATTGAGGGTATCCAGCAGATCAGCCTGGACGACATCGATCAGGCCGAAGACATGGGCTTTCGCATCAAATTGCTGGGCGTGGCGCAGCGCACCGCGCGCGGGCTGGAGCAACGCATGCAGCCTTGCCTGGTACCCAGCGACTCGCCACTGGGCCAGCTGGAAGGCGGCACCAATATGGTCGTGATCGAAGGCGACGCGGTTGAGCAGGTTGTTCTGCGCGGCCCCGGCGCGGGTGAAGGCCCGACAGCCAGCGCTGTGATGGGCGATGTCTGCGATCTGGCGCGCGGATTGCAAATCCCGACCTTTGGCCGCCCGGCGACCACGCTTGAAACCGCAGTTCCCGCCGTCACCGGCCGACCTGCGCCGTATTATCTGCGGCTGGGCCTGCTGGATAAACCTGGTGCATTGGCCAAGGTTGCGGCCATTCTGGGCAATGCCGGGGTGTCAATTGACCGGATGCGCCAATACGCTCATGCCGAAAGCACAGCCCCTGTGCTGATCGTCACCCATAAAACCACCCGAACGGCGCTGGACGTCGCGTTGGAGGGTTTCCGCGAAACCGATGTGGTGGCAGGCGACCCCGTTGCATTGCGGATTGAAGCGGTTTGACCTTGCGGCCTGCATGAAACGCAAGCTATGCCGGAAGACACGGCTATACTGACCAGAGGATACAGAAACATGAGTGCTGCCAAGACCGATTTCAATGACCGCCTGCTGTCTCTGGGGCTGGCCAGGGTGGCGGAACAGGCTGCGCTGGCCTCGGCTTCGCTGGTGGGTCGGGGCGATGAGAAAGCCGCGGATCAGGCCGCTGTGAATGCGATGCGCGAACAGCTGAACCTGCTGGATATCGCAGGTGTCGTTGTCATCGGTGAAGGCGAGCGTGACGAGGCGCCGATGCTGTACATCGGCGAAGAGGTTGGCACCGGCAATGGCCCCGGTGTGGATATTGCTCTGGATCCGCTGGAAGGCACCACGCTAACTGCCAAGGACATGCCAAACGCACTGACCGTCATCGCCATGGGCCCGCGCGGCTCGATGCTGCACGCGCCGGATGTGTATATGGACAAACTGGCGGTTGGCCCGGGGCTGCCGGAAGGTGTCGTCAATCTGGACATGTCGCCACGCGAGCGTGTCGAAGCACTGGCCACGGCCAAGGGATGTAAAGCCGCCGACATCACCGTCTGCATTCTGGAACGTCCGCGCCACGAAGCGATGATTGCCGAAGTGCGCGAAACCGGTGCTGCGATCCGTCTGATCACTGATGGTGACGTGGCGGGTGTCATGCATTGCGCTGAAAGCGAAGTAACCGGCATCGACATGTATATGGGCCAGGGTGGCGCGCCCGAGGGTGTGCTGGCCGCCGCTGCGCTGAAATGTATGGGCGGGCAGATCTTTGGCCGCCTGTTGTTCCGTAACGATGACGAGCGTGGCCGGGCCGCAAAGGCAGGCATCACCGATCTGGACCGAGTTTATGCACGTGATGAGATGGTGACGGCAGATGTGATCTTTGCCGCCACCGGCGTGACCGGTGGCTCGTTGTTGCCGCGGATCAAGCGCGAGCCCGGCTGGGTGGAAACCACGACGCTGCTGATGCGGTCCAAGACCGGGTCGGTGCGCCGCATGTCCTACCGCACGCCGACATGGCCGCATGACAATACATAACGGCTTGCGCCGTTGCCTTCGGCGAGAGTATTTCTGAAAAGGTGAAGAGGCCGGGTCCGCAAGGGTCCGGCCTTGGCGCATAAGAGGCGAGCAATGAGTTTTCTTGGAGTCGAGCAATCACTGACGGGACGGCTTTGGGTTGGACCCAGCCCCGAGATTGAGCGGGCGGCCGAGATGATGGCGCAGCAAACCGACCTGCCCCGTGCCGTTTGTCAGGTTCTGGCCCGGCGCGGCGTGCCGGTATCTGAGGCACCCGGCTTTCTTGACCCAAAACTGAAGGAATTGCTGCCTGATCCGCGGGCCATCAAGGATATGGAAATTGCCGCCGCGCGCTTTCTGGATGCCGTCCGCAATCGTCAGAAAATTGCGGTGTTTGCGGATTACGATGTCGATGGCGGCAGTTCTGCCGCGTTGCTGCTGGTCTGGCTGCGGCAGATGGGCGTGCAGGCGACGCTTTATGTACCGGACCGGATCGACGAAGGGTACGGCCCCAACGTTCCCGCGATGCAGAAGCTTGCGGCTACGCATGACCTGATCATCTGCGTTGATTGCGGCACGCTCAGCCATGATCCGATTGCGGCGGCTAGGTGTGCGGATGTGATCGTTCTCGACCACCACCTGGGGGGCGAGACGCTGCCCGATTGTATCGCAGTGGTGAACCCAAACCGACAGGATGAAAGCGGCGATCTTGGTTATCTTTGCGCGGCGGGCGTGGTGTTTCTGATGCTGGTTGAGGCCGGTCGGCAGCTGCGTGACGCAGGCGCAAGGGGACCGGACCTGATGGCCCTTCTGGATCTGGTGGCCCTGGCGACCGTTGCCGATGTGGCACCACTGATCGAGGCCAACCGCGCCCTCGTGCGACAGGGGCTGAAAGTGATGGCACAGCGGCAGCGCCCCGGCCTTGTCGCGCTCTCTGATATCTCGCGCATGGATACCGCGCCGAACAGTTATCACCTGGGGTTTCTGCTTGGGCCCCGCGTGAATGCCGGTGGGCGGATCGGTCAGGCCGATTTGGGCGCGCGCTTGCTGAGCACCGATTCCCTGCATGAGGCGCAGGCGTTGTCCGAACGTCTGGATGCCTTGAACGCCGAGCGCCGAGACATTGAAAACGCGGTGCGTGCCGCCGCGCTGGCGCAGGCCGAGTCGCGTGGCTTGGACGCCCCTTTGGTCTGGGCGGCAGGCGAAGGCTGGCACCCCGGTGTCGTTGGTATCGTGGCCTCTCGGCTGAAGGAGACGGCCAATCGACCGGCAATTGTGATCGGCTTTGACGGGGATGAAGGCAAGGGTTCGGGCCGCTCGGTTTCCGGCGTCGATCTTGGGGCTTCAATCCAGCGATTGGCGGCCGAAGGGTTGCTGGTCAAAGGAGGCGGCCACAAGATGGCCGCGGGTTTGACCGTCATGCGCGATCAGCTGGAACCCGCAATGGAGCGCCTGAGCGAGCTGCTGGCCAGACAAGGGGCGGGCCAGGGTGGACCTGCGGATTTGAAACTGGATGGCGCATTGATGCCCGGTGCAGCAACCGTGGATCTGATCGAGCTGATTGAACAGGCCGGACCGTTTGGTGCCGGTGCCCCTGCCCCGCGCTATGCGCTGCCTGACCTGCAGGTTCGCTTTGCAAAACGGGTCGGTGAATCGCATCTGAAACTGTCGCTGACCGATGGAATGGGCGGCGCGCTGGATGCGATTGCCTTTGGTGCTTTTGATGGGCCGATGGGCGAAAAACTGTCAAACCACGGCGGTGCGCGCTTTCATTTTGCGGGTCGGTTAGAGGTCAACACCTGGGGCGGGCGCCAATCTGTGCAGCTCAGGCTGGAGGACGCAGCAGAAGCCCGTTAACACGCGGCTTTGGTGCGCTAAAAAACTTTCCCATCCCTGCGTTTTTACGCTTGCGGGGGTCACGGCGAAACCGTAAAAGGCCCTCCACAAGCCAGCGTGGCCCGTTCGTCTATCGGTTAGGACGCCAGGTTTTCAACCTGGAAAGAGGGGTTCGATTCCCCTACGGGCTGCCATTTGCGCTTGTGACCGTATACCAAGTGGCCCGTTCGTCTATCGGTTAGGACGCCAGGTTTTCAACCTGGAAAGAGGGGTTCGATTCCCCTACGGGCTGCCACTCTTCCTTAGCTTCTTCCATCCCAAAGCAGCAAGATCATCCGGGCCGCGTCTGGAAACAGCAACCTAGCTGTCATCAGCGATCTGAATTTCGATGCCCCAACGGTCAAGGAATCTGGCCACCCCACCCTTTGGCACAGCATCCGTGACCAGCGAATGCACCAGCCGAGGATCCGGCCCCACATAAGGTGCCCTTTCACCAAACTTGGAATGTGCTGCAGCCATGACAACCTGGTCCGCACACCTGACCACCACCGATGCAAGATCCGCTTCGACCGCGCTGTGGTAGAGAAACCCTTTGCTGTCGGAAATCGCGTCCGTGCTCAGGATCACGATGTCAAAAGCATAGCGTTGCAGCTGCTTGTGGGTGACGTGACCAAACGTCCCCCTTTCATCGATCTGCAACTCGCCCCCCAAAAGGTGCACACGGTTTCCGTTGACCCCGGCCAAGGTCTGCACGACACCGATGGAGTTGCTGACAACCGTGAGGTTGCTGACCTGTCGCAGCTCTTCCGCGACGAAAGCGGTTGTCGATCCCACATCCAGGAAAACGGTCATCTGATCGCGAACCAGTTTCGCGGTATGCCCGGCGATCAAACGCTTTTCATCAGCGTCTTGTGATATCCGGTGAAAGAAGTTGGGGGCGCCCTGCACTCCGGCAAGGTAAGCTCCGCCATGAACGCGTTCGACCGTACCCGCCTTTGACAAGGCTTTGATCGTTCGGCGCACCGTCTCTTCGGATACGCCGAGCATATTCGCCAGATCCGAATTCCGGGCCGTTCCACCCAAACGTCTGAGGGCATCAAGCAATTCCAGCTCACGATGGGTGTTGAGGGTATTCTTCTTCACGAACCGGCTCCGGAGATTTTCTTTATATGGACACGGAATACCGTGAACGGCAAGGCAGTGCTACATCCGCATTGCCACAACTGGCCTTTTGTCGGAACGGATTGGTGCCATGTGAGCACTGAGTTTCAGCAGTAATGATCCGGGAAGCTGGTTTGCCTGACTTCTCACGAGTGCCGGATCAGTGTCCATGCCTCTCGCAACGCGGATGCAATTCAACGCACCCTCTGTCATCTCTTGCTTGCAATAGGTCTCAGTGGAGTTCCCTATTTCCCTCGCGGAGAAATTTTGAAATTTCGATAACATAATTATATAGTTACAATCATTTACAGCGGTGGAAACAAATTCAATTCATGCGGCTCCGGAGTGCCTGAACGTCAATTACTAAAAATTTAGTTTGACACATACGCAAAAAATCGCTGATGCTGTTCTGCATCCGGTTCCCGCCGGAGAACCATAATTTTTGGGAGGAGACAGATGCGGAGACATCTACTTTCCGCAGTGGCGGCGGCTGCCGTCATTGCGGGGCACGGGTCCGCTTGGGCCGACGAAGCCGCAGCACAACGTTGGATCGACGACGAATTCCAGCCATCGACCTTGTCGAAAGACGAACAGATGGCCGAGATGCAATGGTTTATCCAAGCTGCACAGCCCTACGCTGGCATGGAAATCAACGTCCTGTCCGAAGGTATTCCGACGCATTCCTACGAGTCGGAGGTTCTGACCAAGGCGTTTGAAGAAATCACCGGCATCAAGGTCAATCACCAGATCCTTGGCGAAGGCGAAGTGGTCCAGGCTGTTCAGACCCAGATGCAGACAGGTCGGAACCTGTATGACGGCTATGTCAACGACAGTGACCTGATTGGTACCCACTCACGTCTGCAACTGGCCTATCCGCTGACCGACATGATGGGCGGCGACTGGGCGGCGACAACCTCGCCGACAATCGATCTGGATGACTTCATGGGCATTCAGTTCACCACCGGGCCGGACGGCAAGCTGTATCAGCTGCCCGACCAGCAGTTTGCGAACCTTTACTGGTTCCGCAAGGACTGGTTCGATGACGAGGCCAACAAGGCCGCGTTCAAAGAGAAATACGGCTATGATCTGGGCGTTCCGGTCAACTGGTCGGCCTATGAAGACATCGCCGAGTTCTTCACCAATGACGTGAAAGAAGTCGACGGCGTTGCGATCTACGGCCACATGGACTACGGCAAGCGCGCGCCCGACCTTGGCTGGCGCATGACCGACGCCTGGCTTTCGATGGCCGGTGCTGGTGACAAGGGCGAGCCGAATGGTATTCCGGTTGACGAATGGGGCATCCGCATGGAAGCGGGCACCTGTAACCCGGTCGGCGCCTCGGTGTCGCGCGGTGGTGCTGCAAACGGTCCGGCTGCGGTCTATGCGATCCGCAAATGGGACGAATGGCTGCGGGCCTACGCGCCTCCGGGTGCGGCGTCTTATGACTTCTATCAGTCGCTGCCGGCACTGAGCCAGGGCAACGTGGCCCAGCAGATTTTCTGGTACACCGCCTTTACCGCCGACATGGTGAAGCCGAAGTCCGAAGGCAACAACACCGTGGATGACGAAGGCACGCCGCTGTGGCGGATGGCGCCCAGCCCGCACGGCCCCTACTGGGAAGAAGGCCAGAAGGTTGGCTATCAGGACGTGGGTTCCTGGACGTTCCTGAAATCGACCCCCTCGGATCGTGCGCAGGCAGCCTGGCTTTATGCTCAGTTCGTGACGTCCAAGACTGTTGATGTGAAGAAGTCCCATGTGGGTCTGACCTTCATCCGCGACAGCTCGGTCAATCACGAGTCGTTCACGGAACGCGCATCCAAGCTGGGTGGACTGGTCGAATTCTATCGCTCGCCTGACCGCGTGGCATGGTCGCCAACCGGCATCAACGTACCGGACTATCCAAAGCTGGCCCAGATCTGGTGGCAGCAGATCGGTGACGTGAACTCGGGCGCCTTCACACCGCAAGAGGCGATGGACCGTCTGGCCGAAGAGATGGACATCACCATGGCCCGTATGCAGGCCGCGGATGAAAGCGCCGGTGTCTACGGTGGCTGTGGCCCGCGATTGAATGAACCGCAGGACGACGCATTCTGGCTGGAAAAAGCGGGTTCGCCCAAGGCCAAGCTGGAAAACGAAAAGCCGCAGGGCCAGACCGTCAACTATGACGAACTGGTTAAGCGCTGGCAGTCCCAGTAAATGCAACATCGTAGGCCGGGCTAAAGCCCGGCCTACCACTGAATGCCCCGCGAGTTTCCCAGATGATCGAACTTCAAGACGCGACCAAACGGGTCGGCAACGTCATCCATATCAAGCCAACCAACCTGACGCTGCAAACCGGCCATTTCAACGTGCTATTGGGCGCGACAGGTTCCGGAAAAACGTCACTGATCAAAATGATGGCCGGGTTGGACCCGATCGCCTCGGGCAAGGTCCTGATGGACGGACAGGACGTGACACGGTTGAACACGCAAAAGCGGCAGATCAGCCTGGTGCACCAGTTCTTCGTGAACTACCCGCATATGACTGTATTCGACAATATCGCCTCGCCCCTGCGCGTGGCTGGCATGGCTAAATCGGAGATCGATGGCCGCGTGGAAGAGGCCGCCGATCTGCTGCAACTGCGCCCCATGCTGCACCGCCGCCCACACGAGCTGTCGGGCGGGCAACAACAACGAACCGCGCTGGCGCGTGCCATCGCAAAAGAAAGCCGCGCCGTCTTCCTGGATGAGCCGCTGGCGAACCTTGATTATAAACTGCGCGAAGAGCTGCGCGAACAACTGCCCGATCTGTTCGCTGGTCGCGGGGCCGTCGTTGTCTACGCCACCTCGGAGCCAGAAGAGGCATTGCTGTTGGGGGGCTACACCGCACTGATGGAAGACGGCCGTGTGACCCAGTTCGGCCCAACCACCGACATCTATCGCAATCCGGAAAACATCGCCGCGGCGCGTGTATTCTCGGACCCGCCTATCAATGTGGCCCGTATCACTGTTTCCAGCGCCCGGGCGCAATTGGCAGGCAATGTCGGCTGGGCAGCCTCGGGCATGGCCGACGGGGAATATATGATCGCCGTTCGCCCTCATCGCGTGACGCCATTCCGTACGTCTGACGCCGATGTCGAATTGACCGGACGTGTGATCGTGACCGAACTGTCAGGTTCGGATTCCAGCGCGCATTTCCAGCATGGTGACGAAGCCTGGGTTTCACTCGCCGCTGGTGTGCATCCTTATCAGGTCGGCGAAGATCACAGTTTCTACATGAACCCGGCGCATTGCCGGTACTTCAGCCAAGACGGCAAAAGGGTGGCCTGACATGGCACAGATCAAGCTTTCAAACCTTCGACACAGCTATATGCCATCGCCAAAAGGCTCCGAGGACTATGCCCTTAAGGAAATCGACGTGACATGGCGCGATGGCGGGGCCTATGCGCTGTTGGGGCCGTCAGGTTGTGGCAAGTCCACGCTGCTGAACATCATATCCGGTCTTCTTACCCCCTCGGAAGGCCGGATTCTGTTCGATGATCAGGACGTCACCGCCCTGCCCCCGGACCAACGCAACATCGCGCAGGTTTTCCAGTTTCCGGTGATCTACGACACGATGACCGTGGGCGAGAATCTGGCCTTCCCGTTGAAGAACCGGGGTGTCGACGCCGAAACCATCAAGCGCCGTGTTCTGGAAATCGCCGAGATGCTGGACGTCACGGATATGCTGAACACCCGCGCATCAGGCCTGAGCCCGGACAACAAGCAGAAGATCTCGATGGGTCGCGGCCTTGTTCGCGACGATGTGAATGCGGTGATGTTCGACGAACCGCTGACCGTGATCGACCCGCACCTGAAATGGAAACTGCGGTCCAAGCTGAAAGAGCTGCATCAGCGCGTGCAGGCCACAATGATCTACGTGACACACGACCAGACAGAGGCGCTGACCTTCGCCGACGAGGTGGTGGTAATGCAAGACGGTGAAGTGGTTCAGATCGGAACACCCGTCGAATTGTTTGAACGGCCACAGCACACATTTGTCGGCCATTTCATCGGCTCGCCGGGCATGAACGTCCTTCCATGTGAAGCAAAAGGCGACCGCGCCGTTTTTGAAGGACACGAGGTCATGCTGGAAGGTCCCACACACGGTGACGGCGGACGCACCGATCTGGGTATCCGCCCGGAATATGTTGGTTTCGGCGACACCGGCATTCCGGCGCATGTGACCAAGGTCGCCGATATCGGCCGCCACTATGTGGTCAGCGCAGTGGTCGGCAACACCGCCCTCAAGGTCGTGACCGAACACGTTGTACCGGAACCGGGATCACAGGTCTTCTTGCAATTCAAACCCGAACAATCCCGCATCTACCGCGACGGCTGGATTGCAACTCAGGAGCGGGCGCAATGAGAACGGAAAACCAAAAGGCATGGTTCTTTGTCCTGCCCGTACTTGCGCTGGTGGCGTTCAACGCGCTGGTGCCCATGATGACGGTGGTCAACTACTCGGTGCAGGAAACCTTCGGCAACAACCAGTTCTTCTGGGAAGGTTTGGGCTGGTTCGAACAGATCCTGCGATCCGACCGTTTTCAGGCAGCACTTGGACGGCAATTCCTGTTTACCTTCCTGATCCTGCTGATCGAGGTGCCCTTGGGCATCATCGTCGCCCTGTCGATGCCGCGCAAAGGGTTCTGGGTGCCGGTCTGTCTGGTGCTGATGGCCTTGCCGATGCTGATCCCTTGGAATGTGGTTGGCTCGATGTGGAACATCTTCACCCTGCCCAAGATCGGATTGCTGGGATATTTCCTGAATGACGTGCTGGGCATCAACTATGATATGACGCAACAGCCGCTGTCGGCCTGGGTAACCGTTATCGTCATGGACGTCTGGCACTGGACCTCGCTGGTCGTGCTGCTGTGCTATGCGGGCCTCGTATCGATTCCGGACGCCTATTATCAGGCCGCCAAGATCGACGGCGCCAGCCCATGGTCGGTGTTTCGTTACATCCAGTTGCCCAAGATGAAGACGGTTCTGACCATCGCGGTTCTGCTGCGGTTCATGGACAGCTTCAATATCTATACCGAGCCTTTTGTTCTGACTGGGGGCGGTCCCGGCAACTCGACCACCCTGCTGTCGATTGACCTTGTGAAGATCGCACTGGGGCAGTTCGACCTTGGCCCGGCGGCAGCGATGAGCCTGATCTACTTCGCCATCACTCTGCTGGTGTCGTGGCTCTTCTACACTCTGATGACAAAGGACGACGCAGAATGAAAAAGCGGTCCATCATCCCGATCCTCTATATCGCGTTCCTGATGCTGCCGATCTATTGGCTGGTGGCGATGTCCTTCAAGACAACGAACGAGATCCTGTCGGGCTTTTCCCTGTTTCCCCAGACTTTTACGCTGGAAAACTATATCACCATCTTCACAGACCCAACTTGGTACTGGGGTTACATCAACTCGATCACCTATGTGACTCTGAACACAGTGCTTTCTGTCTGCGTTGCCCTGCCTGCGGCTTATGCGTTCTCACGCTATCGGTTCCTCGGTGACAAGCAGCTGTTCTTCTGGCTGTTGACCAACCGTATGGCTCCGGCGGCCGTGTTCGCCCTGCCATTCTTCCAGCTTTATTCGTCGATCCACCTTTTCGACACGTATCTGGCCGTGGCTTTGGCCCATACGCTGTTCAACGTGCCACTGGCGGTGTGGATTCTGGAAGGCTTCATGCGTGGCATCCCAAAGGAGCTGGATGAAACCGCCTATGTGGATGGATATTCGTTCCCGCGTTTCTTCGTGACGATCTTTCTGCCCAACATCAAGGCAGGTGTCGGTGTCGCGGCGTTCTTCTGCTTCATGTTCTCATGGGTAGAAATGCTGCTGGCCAAGACCCTGACCGCGGTTGAGGCCAAACCCATCGCTGCCGTGATGACCCGCACAGCATCCAGTGCCGGGTACGAATTGGGGCTGCTGGCCGCCGCGGGCACCCTGACCATCATCCCCGGTGCCATCGTCATCTGGTTTGTTCGCAACTACATCGCGCGTGGCTTCGCGATGGGACGTGTGTGAGGTTCAACATGCGAAAACTGCTTCTCACCCTGCCCTTCTTGCCCTCAGCAGCCTTTGCCCAGGCCAAGGCCGGATGGGGCAACGTCGGACAGGAGGCCGAAAAAGGGTTCTCTTGGACGGACCCCCTTTGGCCTGATTTCTGGATGGCATGGACACCTGCCACGCTGGCCGTATTTGTCGGTATCTTCTCGGCCATAGCATGCATTGGCTTGCTGGAAGGCTTCAAATTCCGCGACGGAATTGAACGGCGCGGGGTTCTGGGGCTGACAACCACGCTGGGGGATCGCCTGTTCATCACCCTTCTGGGGGCCGCATATATTTTCCTGGCGTGGCTTGGATTGGTCGGGCAACCCGTCTGGACACCGCTGTTCCTGTCCATTGGCTGGGGCGTTTTTGTTTTCTGGAAAGTTTAGACTTTGAGAAATCGCGAAAGGATGCTTGTCTGTCAGGCATAATAACGATGACGACACCGAGACCGATGCGAAAGAAAAAGACAACAAATCTGCTGACCGAGGTCGAACTGGAGTTCATGAACGAGCTCTGGGCGCTCGGGCAAGGCTCGGTGCGTGATGTCCTGGACCGCCTGCCGTCAGAACGCAACCTGGCCTATACATCCGGGGCCACGATCCTGCGCATTCTGGATGAGAAGGGTTTTGTGGAAAGTCACAAATCTGGAAAAACCCTGATCTACACACCTCTTCTGGAAAAGGACAGATATCAGGCCCGTTCGCTGCAAAATCTGTCGCGCACGCTTTTCGACGACACCCCCGCCACACTGGTGGCGCGGCTGGTCGACGACGCGGGGCTGAGCGAAACCGACCTGGAGGAAATTCGAGCACTGGTAGAGAGGAGACTGCAAAATGACAGCGGTTAGACCGGTTCTCGACGCATTCATCGAACTCAACATCGTGCTGGCCTTTTCGGCGGTCATCTGGTTGATGACTCGCACAGCCCTAAGCCGCACCGCCCTGCGCACCGGCTATGTCGCACAGTTGCGGGCGCTCAAGACCTTGTGCATCTGTGTCCTTGCCAGTCCGTTTCTGGCGGTTGGCGTTTCGTCGCTGGCGACTTACGCATGGCCGGGCAGTGCCGTGGCCCTTGGCGATATCGCTGTTGCAGCCTATCTGCGCGGCGACATCGCAATGCCTGCCACGCAGTTCGAAGCATTGCTGAACACCCGCGAAAGATGGGTTGATCTGGCATTTTCCGGGCGGCAGCCCGTGATCACCCTCGTTACCGCCATACTTGCCTGCATCGCAGCCATGTACGCCGCGCGTGCCTTGCGGGACGCAATGACGATCCGTCAGACTGTCAATTCCAGTTTTCTTTGGCGGCGGTCCGCCAAGGTGGATATTCGACTGTCCGATCGCATCACTGTGCCCTTTGCCGTGCGAGGACTTCGCCGCCGCCACGTCGTTCTGCCGAGCCATCTGCTGGACACCCCGCGCGAGTTGCGTTTTGCACTTGCCCACGAGTTTCAGCATATCCGTACGGGTGACGTTGAATGGGAACTGGGGTTTGAGCTGCTGCGGCCGCTGTTGTTCTGGAACCCGGCCTATCTGATGCTCAAGTATCAGTTCGGCCGGCTGCGCGAGTTGGCCTGTGACCAGTCGGTTGTTGCGCGCAAACGGATTGATGCGCGGGAATACACGGCGTGCCTGCTGGACTATTGCGCCCGGACAATCTCAACCAACAGCCCACGCGTTCTGAATGTTGCCTTTGTGACAGGCGGCAAGGCAAAGCGCGTGTTGCGGCAACGTGTAATCGCGCTGACCGATGTTCAGCCATCGGTACCTGCCCTACCGGCAGTGTTCCTTGGAATGACGCTGATCTTTGGTGCGCTTTTGGCTCTGGGGTCGGCCTCAATCCAGCAGACACGGGATTGGAGCCATGATCGCCTGATGCTGTCGACCGTGGTCAACCTGGAACGGCTGGAGGCGCGCAATCAGGGGAACTGACCTGATCGCTTACCAGCCGCGACGCCCGAACAGCGAGTGAAGTCGCCCCTGATCGGTAAAAGGCTCGGGCGATTGCACACGTTCCAGCCGCGCAACGACGCGCGCGACAAGAACCCATCCTATGACAGCAAAGATTACGCCCCCAAAAGCCTGACCCAACAGAACGCCCGACGCCCCGGCGATTTGTGAGCCAATCGTGGCAAACACCCATGTGCCAATGGTGTGACGACCCCAGTTTATCCATGTGGAATAGACCGGATGGCCCAGATTGTTGAAACTGGCATTTGTCACAAAAATCACACCGTTGAAGAACGAAGCCAATGCCAGCGGGCCGCAAAACAGATAAATCAGTACGCGCGTTTCCCCCTGGGCTGCGAACAAATTCGCAATTGGGGACCGCAGTAAAAACAAAATGGCCGACATGCAAAGAACGTAGATTGCGGTGAACTTGATCCCGGCCAAAAACGCAGCACGCACGCGATCAAATTTTTCTGCCCCGAAATTCTGCCCGATGATTGGCCCTATCGCGCCGGACAGCGCAAAGATGACCGAAAACGCCACCGGCAACAGCCGCCCGATCACCGCCATGCCCGCAACCGCATCCGTTCCAAACTGTGCAATTTCCCGCACTACGATGGCATTCCCGATCGGCGTGGCGACATTCGTCAGAACGGCAGGGATTGCGATGGCCCGCACGGGCCGAAAATCCTGTGCCACCTGTTTCAGCGATGGTCGTGCAAATCCCTGATGCACCCGAAGTGCAGGCCACAACGCCGCCCCCAACATGCATAGCCGCGCCAGGACCGAGGTGATTGCGGCCCCATCCAACCCCAGCCCGACGGCAAAGATCAAAATCGGGTCAAGAACTGCATTCACAACGCCGCCGTAAATCGTTGCCATCATTGATCGTCGCGCATCGCCGTGGGCGCGCAGCACAGCCATCGCTGCCATCGCAATCGACATCACCCACATGGTCGGCAGAATGATCGACACATAGCGCGTCGCCAGCCCCAAAACCTCGCCTTCTGCGCCAAGCAGCGACAGCAGAAAGCTGACGTTCAGCAGCACCAGAACAGAGGTAACCAACCCGACGATCAGCCCCAAAACGGCGACACTGGATGCGTATTGCCTTGCCTGTTCGGCCCGCCCGCCACCCAACTCACGCGCGACCAGCGCCCCGGCAGAAATCGACAGACCGATATTGATTGCGTTGGTAAAAAACAGCAGCGTTCCGGCATAACCTACCGCTGCCGCCAGCGCGTCGTTGCCCAGCATCGAGATAAAGACCATATCGACAAAATCGACAGCAAATATCGCCATCAATCCAATGCTCGTGGTCAGCGACATGCGCGTCACATGCAGCATCAGGTTGCCACTTAGAAAGATTGCCTTACCTGCCGATTTTTCCACCAAGTCTTTGGTCGTCCCACCTGCGCGACCCGGACGGGCCCATGATGCCACTGCGTTCGACAAGGGAAAGCCCCGGACAACGCCTAAGTAAACTCACGCGTTTCCGGGGCTTTGTACACCGAATATTTCAGTTCAGGCTCAGCCGACCGGAATTACACAAAGCGGTTCACGTAGTTCTCAAGCACTTCCTGACGCCCCGAGCGTGGCTGAGGATTGAGGTCTTCGGCAAGCACCCGCGCTGCAATCTCGTCGAGGCCAGAGGTTAGCATCGCCTGAGCCTTGGGCGTTTTCCAGCCTGCATACCGGTCGGCCAGCGCCTGTTCCAGACCACCATCTTCAAGCATCGCAGCTGCCGCTTTCAGGCCCCGGGCGCAGATATCCATCCCGCCCACATGCGCCGCGATCAGGTCTTCGGCATCGATGGATTGCCTGCGAAGCTTGGCGTCGAAATTGGTACCACCCGTGGTAAACCCGCCCGCTTTCAGGATGTGGTAATAAGCCAGCGCGACTTCAGGCGTGTTGTTGGGGAACTGATCCGTATCCCACCCGGATTGGTAATCGTTTCGGTTCATGTCGATGGACCCAAGCATACCTTCGGCCGAGGCAACAGCGATCTCATGTTCAAAGCTGTGTCCTGCCAGGATTGCGTGCCCTTGTTCCAGGTTCAGCTTTACCTCATCCTCAAGGCCGTACTTGCGCAGGAAACCGATACAAGCCGCCGCATCAAAATCATATTGATGCTTGGACGGCTCCTGCGGTTTGGGTTCGACAAGGATCGTACCTTTGAAGCCGATCTTGTGCTTGTACTCGACCACCATGTTCAGGAACCGGCCCATATGATCCAGTTCGGCCTTCATGTCGGTATTGAGCAGCGTCTCGTAGCCCTCGCGCCCACCCCAAAGCACATAGTTTTCGCCGCCCAGCTTGTAGGTCGCGTCCAAGCAGGATTTCACCGTGGCGGCGGCAAATGCAAAGACATCAGGGTCGGGGTTGGTGCTGGCACCCCCCATCCAGCGACGGTGGCTGAACATATTGGCTGTGCCCCAAAGCAGCTTGGTTCCGGACACCTGCATCTTTTCACCGATATAGTCAGTGATCTCATTCAGCGTTCGCAGGTTTTCTGCAAAACTGCCCTGTTCGGGACGGATATCCGCGTCATGCCAGCAGAAATAGGGCTGGCCAATGATCTCGAACATCTCAAAGGCAACATCGGCCTTCATTTTAGCGCGGCCCATGTCATCTTGCGGATGCCATGGACGTTCAAAAGTCGAGCCACCAAACGGATCCCCGCCTTCCCAGGCAAACGAGTGCCACCACGCCACGGCAAAACGCAGGTGATCCTCCATGCGCTTACCCATCACGATCTCGTCCGGGTTGTAGTGACGGAATGCGAGCGGATTCTTACTGTTCTCGCCCTCGAACTGGACCTGCTCGATCCCCTGAAAGAAACCGCTCGTCATCTCGTTTACCTCATTCCGTCTTTTCGCCCGGCTTCTTGCCCAGAATGATCATCGACAACAGATCGTCATCTGTGACATCGGCGATGTCGACAGTGCCAACCAGTTGCCCGTTTTTCATGACCGAAGCCCGGTCGCACAGCTCCATCACCGCGTGTACATCATGGTCGATCAGGAATATCCCGATCCCCTGCGCCTTGAGCTGTTGGATCAGGTCCGCCACCATCTGTGTTTCGTGCGGGCCAAGCGCGGCTGTGGGCTCGTCCATGATCAGGATACGCGCGTTGAAGTACACCGCACGCGCGATGGCCACCGACTGCCGCTGACCGCCGGACAGCGCCGAGACCGGGTCATTGAACTTCTGAAAGTTCGGGTTCAACTGTGCCATGATCTTGCGGCATTCGGCCTCCATCGCGGCATCGTTGACCAACCCGAAGGGCGTGACCATCTCTCGCCCCAGGAAAAGGTTCGAACTTGCATCCAGATTGTCCGCCAAGGCCAGCGTCTGATAGATCGTCTCGATATTGTTTGCACGCGCATCGCGGGGGTTGTTGATCTCAACCCTCTTGCCGTCGATCAGGATCTCTCCGTGGTCCTTCTGATAGGCACCCGAAAGCACCTTGATCAGCGTAGATTTACCGGCCCCGTTGTGGCCCAGAAGTCCCACAACCTCGCCCGGGTACAAGTCGACCGAGACACGGTCCACCGCCTTGATGCCGCCGAACGAAATCGAGATATCGCGCATTTCGACAAGCGGAGGCTGGCCGGACCCACGGCCCGAAGTTTGGTTCTGTGTTTCTTGTGCTTGCATCATTTCGCTCCCAGACGTTTGCGATAGACGATGTCGATATAGACGGCCAAAACCAGAACGGTGCCCACGACGATGTTCTGAAAGGGTGCGTCCACGCCAACCATGGCCATGCCCGATTGCAGCGCCTGCATGATCAGCGCGCCTAGGATCGCGCCGTAGATCGTACCAATACCGCCGGACAAGGCGGTGCCGCCGATCACGGCCGCAGCAATCACGCGCAGCTCATCCAATGTGCCGATATCGTTCGAGTGGTTGGCCAGACGGGCCGAGGCCACGACCGCGGACAGCGCACACAGAAACCCCATCAGGGCAAAGATCTTGACGGTCATCATGCGGGTGTTGATGCCCGACAGTTCCGCCGCATCCGGGTTGCCCCCCGTGGCAAAGATATAGCGGCCAAATCGGGTTTTGCGGGCGACAACAGTCAAGGTTACCGCAACAAGGATCAGGATCAGAACCGAGATCGGGATACCATAACCCACAACAAGCCCTTCAGGCATGGTCTCGCCACGCGCTTCGAACATACGTTCCAGCCTGCGGGTGGGGATCGAGTAACTGTTGACGATCAAGACATATCCCATAATGGCGATGCCAACGATCCCCGCCAAAGTAGTTTCAGCCCAAACCGGTTTCACAGGGAACCCATGGGCAGCCTTGGAGCGGCGACCGCTCCACAACGCCCAGACCGCAATAGCGGTGGCGGCAAGGCCGAACAGAAGGCTGACCGTTGTTCCCAACGTCCCGTTGGTTCCACCAAATATCAGGAACGTGCTGTCCAGCGGGCCGATTGTCTGGCCATCGGTCATGTACCAGGCGACGTTGCGCCAGACCAGAAAACCGCCAAGCGTCACGATAAAGGCCGGTATGGTCAGATAGCCTACCATCCAACCGTGGAATGCGCCGATCAAGGTTCCGACTGCGAGGCCGACAACAAGGGTGATTGCCCAAGTCGCCGGGTGATTTAAACCTAACCCCAACACGTTCGGCAGAAGTTCGGTCTGTGTCATCGCCATGACGGCGGATGTGGTCGCCAGCAGCGCGCCGACCGAAAGATCAATGTGGCGCATCACGATAATGAACACCATGCCGCAGGCCATAATCGCGACCGAGACGGTCTGGATCGACAGGTTGAACAGGTTTCTGGGCGTCAGAAAACGGCCATCCGTTACGATGTTGAAGCCGATGCAAAGGATGATAAAGGCGCCGATCATGCCCAATAGCCGCATGTCCAGTTCCAGTTGCTGGAACAGGTTGGCCTTTGCTTTTTGGGGTACCGGCTGAGACGAAGTTTCGGTCATATCCGATCTTTCATGTTCAGCTATGGTCTCTGGCCCGGCCTTGCGGGCCAGAGACGTTATGGTTTGGAGACTTGACTTAGTTGCAGGGTGCAGGGCCGTTCTCGACGCCCTGGCACAGGTCTTCCAGCGGAATCCAGCCAGCATCGACCACAACGGACAGGTTGTCTTTTGTGATCGGCACAGGCGCCAGGAAGACAGACGTCATCTCAGTCCCACCGGGCGAAGTCCAGCTGACCGCGCCTTCGACGTCCGCCGCAGCCGTTCCACCACTCAGCGCGACCGCGATTTCACCTGCGGCTTTGCCCAGTTCGCGT
Source organism: Ruegeria sp. BHSB056 (assembly GCF_059613305.1). Taxonomy (NCBI): domain Bacteria; kingdom Pseudomonadati; phylum Pseudomonadota; class Alphaproteobacteria; order Rhodobacterales; family Roseobacteraceae; genus Ruegeria; species Ruegeria sp. BHSB056. Next base: position 50,511 of record NZ_JBXWSG010000005.1, read on the forward strand.
GCGTCTTTCCAGACCGAGACGGTTTGTGTGCCTTTGGCCACCCGGTTCAGCGCCGCATGGTCGCCATCCTGACCCGACACCGGAATACCGTCCATACCTTGCGCGGTCAGTGCAGCAACTACACCGCCTGCGGTTCCGTCATTTGACGCGACCACAGCATCGACTTTGTTTTCGTTGGCGGTCAGGATCTGTTCCATGTTGCGCTGCGCGTTCGCAGGCAGCCAGCCATCGGTATAGGCTTCGCCCACGATCACAATGTCACCACTGTCAACAGCGCCCTGAATGATCTCCTGTTGACCACCGCGCAGGAAATCCGCGTTCGGGTCGGTGGGCGAGCCCTTGATCATCACATAGTTGCCCTTGGGCATGGCGTCGAACACCGCGCGCGCCTGCATACGACCGACTTCGACATTGTCAAAGGTCAGGTAGAAGGCCCGATCATCTTCGATCAAACGGTCATACGCGATGACTGGGATACCTTCGTCGGCCGCTGCCTGAACAGCTGGACCGATAGCCTGGGAATCCTGCGCCAGAATGATCAGCGCATCAACGCCCTGGGCGATCAGACTTTCAATATCCGACAACTGCTTGGCCGACGACGATTGCGCATCTGCCGAAATATATTCGGCACCGCCCGCCTCAAGCGCGGCTTTGATTGCCGCTTCGTCGGTTTTCCAGCGCTCTTCCTGGAAGTTCGACCAGCTGACACCGACCGTGGTTTCTGCAAACGCAACCGTCCCCATCAGGACGGCCACAGCAGAAGCGCTGAGAATTCGTTTCATGATTTCCTCCCGGTTTATCGAGCCATCGCTTCATGATTCGTGGCTCTCACAATTCTGAGTAGCATATTTATTTCAGTCAGTAAAATATTTATGCTACCCGAAAGAAGAAAAACCGCTTACGCTTGGGAAATCATCAGATTCGCGAGGGCAGGATGCTGAAAAGCAAGGTTTCTTCAAACGCTACGGATCAACGAAACATCACCCGTTTGCGCGTGCTGGAACAAATCCGGTCGACCGGGGCGATATCGCGGATCGACATTGCAAGCGCGCTTGAGACCAGCCCGGCGACAGTGACAACGGCAACGTCAGATCTGCTTTCAGCTGGTCTGATTCAGGAAATCGAAGGCGAAACACCGTCTAAGTCCGCGCGCCGCGGCAGACCACGTGTGTTGCTGAAACTGCATGGCGGATGTCACCTGATTGCCGGTGTGAAAGTGGCCCGGCACCAGATTTCAGTCATCCTGGTCGATTTTGAAGGCACCGAGATCACCTCTTACACTCACCCGCTGGAAGAGGCCCGGATGGCCCCGGAGGCTTTTGCAAAAAAGATATACGCGGCGCTGGAACAGGCCTGCGCCTCTGCAAGCAGGTCCCTGACAGAGGTCTCCGGCGTCTGCATCGGGATTGCCGGACTGGTCGACGCAGAGCGGAATTTTGTACATTGGTCATCTTCGCTGACAGAGCGCAACGTGGATCTGAGCCCGCTTCTGTCCCAAACGCTCCCCTGCCCAGCATTTATCGAGAATGACGCCAATCTGGTTGCAAAGGCCGAACAGCTTTTCGGTCTTGGCAAGGGGTTGAAGAACTTTCTGGTTGTCACGATAGAACACGGCATTGGTCTGGGCATTGTTTTGGATGGCAAGCTTTATCGCGGCGAGCGCGGCTGCGGCGCGGAATTCGGGCATGTCAAAGTTCAGCTGGATGGCGCATTGTGCCAGTGCGGGCAACGCGGATGCCTTGAAGCTTATGTTGGGGAATATGCCCTGATCCGCGAGGCAACCATTGCCAGCCAGGCAACTGACCCGCACACTCTTGCTGATATTCACGCAGCCGCCCAATCCGGTGATGCCCGGTCCGTTTCAGTTCTGTCCCGCGCTGGCCAGATGTTTGGAATGGGGCTTTCCAACCTGATCAATCTGTTCGACCCGGAATGCATCATTCTGTCCGGCACCCGAGGCAGCTTTGAATACCTGCATTCCGACGCAGTGATGACCCGCATCAATAACGGTGTTGTCAGCGTTGACGCGCCACTGCCTGAAATCAACGTAAACCATTGGGGGGATTCAATGTGGGCAAAAGGGGCAGCAGCCTATGGGATCGAACAAGTCTCGATCCTGAAAGTCAGGGAACTGGCGGAAAATGCGAGTTGAACTGACGATCCTGCTTGCGACAGCTTCCACCGCCATGGCTGACATCAGCCTGCCGCAGTTTCACAGTATCGACGTCCCCAGCCATGTTTACGACGGAGGATGGGAGCACTTCGTCGGCGGAGGCGTCGCCGTTTTCGATTGCAACGGCGATGATCGGCCCGAGCTGTTTGCCGCAGGGGGAACCAATCCGGCGCAATTGTTTGTCAACACATCAGGACCCAATGTCAATTTTCGGCCAGAAACGCCAAGCGCGCTGTCCCTGACCGGCGTGACCGGCGCCTACCCACTGGATATCGACGGGGACGGATTTGTGGACTTGGCGGTTTTACGCGTTGGCGAAGACGTTTTGTTGCGTGGCAAGGCGAATTGCGCATTCGAACCGTTCACCTCGTTGAATTTCCAGTCTCAGGAACACTGGACCACCGGTTTTTCCGCCACTTGGGAAAGCGGTCAATCCCTGCCGACACTGGCTTTTGGAACATATGTCGACCGAACCAATCCCGATGGCCCGTTTGAAGCCTGCGGGCCGACGCTTTTGTATCGCCCCGAAGGGACGGCTTATGGCCCACCTCTCCACCTGGTACCGGGACATTGTTCCTTGTCCATACTGTTTTCCGACTGGGCGCGCAGCGGGCGCGCGGACCTGCGTGTCAGTAACGACCGCCATTACTATGTACGCGGCGGGCAAGAGCAGCTTTGGGCTATGGAAGACACGCCACGCCTTTACGCGCCGGAAGATGGGTGGCTGCCCTATTCGATCTGGGGCATGGGGATTGCATCAAGGGATATATCAGGGGACGGCTTCCCGGATGTTTACCTGACCTCGATGGGGGACCAGAAGTTTCAGATCTTTGATCCCACGGTCGAGGGACCGACATGGCGCGACGCGACTTATGACCGGGGGACAACGGCGCACAGGCCGCATGTTGGTGGCGATGGTCGCCCCTCAACCGGCTGGCATGCGCAGTTCGGCGACGTCAATAACGACGGGCGCGACGACATATTTGTCGCCAAGGGCAATGTCGAACAGATGCCCGATGCGGCGCAAACCGACCCCAACAACCTGTTGCTGCAATCTGCAAATGGCCAGTTTTTTGAAGCTGCCTCAGCGGCGGGTGTCGCCTCCATGGGCAAGTCCCGCGGTGGGGCCCTGGCCGACCTGAATGGGGATGGATCACTTGATCTGGTGGTGGTCAATCGCGGGTCAGAGCTTGAGATATTTCAGAACGAACAACAGCTTGGAAACTGGGTTCAGGTTGATCTTGGCCAGGATCGTCCCAACCGCGCAGCTGTCGGCAGCTTCATCGAAGTCAAAACCTCCGACAGAGTCCAAACGCGGGAAGTGACCATTGGCGGTGGTCACGCAAGTGGCATCTCTGGGCTTCACCACTTTGGTCTGGGCAACGCGGACGAACTGGAGCTGCGGGTTATCTGGCCGGACGGTACAGTTGGTGATTGGCAGACCTTCAGAAGCAATCAAGTGCTTCGCATCGACCGCTGATCATTGATCTACGGGCAAACCGCTGGGCACGCGCGCGGGCACACCCAGCCTGGCTGCCGGGTCTTCCAATGTGCTGAGAAAACTCAGAATGGCGTTTACCTCATCATCACTCAGGCTGATTGGGGGCAGATCATTCGACGCCGCAATCGCCTCGGTCAGCGTGGGGTCGAGCAAGGCTTTTTGATCTTCCGCGCCCGGAAACTCTGGCAACGCCGCTTTTTCGACCGAGTAGCTGCGCAAAGCTGCGACCGGATCCAGATGATGACGGACAACATCTTCAAGCCGCGCGTAGGCTCCGTTGTGACCATAAGGTGCCGTCAGAGTCACATTGCGCAAGGATGGCGTGCGAAATTTGAAGGCGTCATCCACATTGCCCGTCACACGCAATCGCCCGTCATCGCGAACATGGTTCTCGAACCGGGCGGCTTTTCCTGGCCCAATTTGCGGCATGGCGATAGAATGAAATCCATGATCCGTCTGGAACCAACCGGAATGGCAGGTGCTGCACCCGGCTTTGCCGTAAAAAAGGTCGAGCCCCATTTGTGCCTGCTCGGACAGCGCCTCTTTCCCCTGCATTGCGCGATCAAACAGGCTGTTGTCAGCGCGCCATTCAGTGGCGATGAAATCGGCAATGATATTGGCGATTGCGGTAAAAGTGATCTCTTCTCCGGGTACGAGCTGGTCAAAGCGCGTCCTGTATTCCGGGATTGCGGCAACACGTGCCGCGATAAGATCCCATGCGCCGTCCTTTTGGGTCAGCAAACCAAGACGCACAGCTTTGCTCACTTCGTTTTCCGAATAGTGGCCGGCCATTTCGTCAGCCGACAAGACCGGGAACATCGCTTGCGCGGCCAGTGCAGATTGGAAGCCGGGCCTCATATCTGTGCCCAAGGGCGTTCGGAACCCGTCAGGCTGTGACGGGTCTGCCTCAAGACGCCCGTCATGAAAGAAGGTGGTGAATTCCAGCGCCCCTAGGTTCCACAGACCCGGTGCATTTCGGGGAATGCGCTGCTCGGGCATGTTTTCCTGATCAAGCCTGCGCGCTGCCCCCAGCCCCACACCGCCTTCGCCGATACCCAGAGACAGAGCGTCTGACGTTCCCAGTTTCGGATGATGACACGTGGCGCAGCTGATGTTTTTGTTCCCCGACAGGATCGGGTCGTAAAACAGCAACTGTCCCAGTTCGACCTTGGCAAGGTCCGGTTCTACAAATTGAGGAAGCGGCCCGAGGTCTTGCGCCTGCGCCGCCGACAGTGTCACGCAAAAGGCCAGAGCATACACCGATATCGCAACTTTCATGCCTGATCCTCTGCGATTTCCAACGTCAGAACTTGTTTATACGGATTGTCCGGAGAATAGATGACGGACGGAAACAAGGGGTGGTTCACAGCGTCCGTGTAACCGGACGGTTCAATGCAAAGCCCTACGCATGGCGTGAATGGATCAGACAGATGCGCGGCGGAATAGACCTGCGCGCCGGGCTGATCAGAGTAAACATTCATGCGCAAACCTGACGGTGTTTCGACTGTGGCAACCGGTCGATCGAAATTGCCCGCCTTTTCAAACACGAAGTAGTGGTCAAGGCCGCGCCCTTCATCACCGATAACGCGCGGGGATGAGAATTCCAGCGCTTGCGTTTCAAGCTCATTCACGACGCCTGTCGGAATGGAGTTGTCGTCCAGTTCCAGTACCCGCTTGGAATTCAGGGTCAAACGGCTGTCAAGAATACCGCTTTGGCACCCCAGAGTATAGTAATTGTGCTGCGCAATGCTGATCGGTGTAGGCCGGTCCGGCCATGCGGTGATCGTGTAAGTCAGCCGTGGAAAAGCCAGCTCGACATGAATCTCGAACCTGATTTCTCCGGGAAAACCGTCAGCGCCGTCAGGTGACGTCAAGGACAGAACCGCACGGTTCGGCTTGGTCTTCCTGATAATCCAGTGGCTGCGTGACAGCCCGACCACACCGCCATGCAGCGTGTTTTCCCCCTCATTCGCCGTCAAGCGACAAGCGGCATCCTGCATTTTAAACTTTGCGCCACCGATCCGATTGGCGACGCGACCCACGATTGCGCCTATGTAATAAGGGTCGGTCAGATATTCCTGCGGGTTTGGATAGCCCAGGATCAAGGGCGTTTCACCGATCCACCACCCTTGTGTGATCGCCCCATAGCTCAGCAGGGAAACCGACATCGCACCATCTTCCAAAACAACCTGTTCGATGGGTAGGGAAGTGACGCCCTTCATCATGGCGCAGACAGGGGGGATAGAGCGGCATAGAACCGGCGGTATCTTTGATATTCAGCCTCATAGGCGTCGAATAACCCCGCGCGCGGCTGAACAATTTCAGAGGTTTCTGGCGATGTCATGAGCTCCGCCGGGTCTGCACCATTTACTGAACAGGCAGCAAGGCGCGCCGCTCCGATGGCGGCTCCGAATTCACTGCCTTTGGGCAAGGCAAGCGGAATGTTCAGAACAGTTGCCAGCGTCTCGACCCAGAACCGGGATCGTGCACCCCCACCGACGACCATCAGGCTTTCAGGCTTTGTTCCAGTGCTCCTGAGGGCTTCAAGGCAATCACGCAGCGCGAACGAGACACCTTCCATCACGGACTGTGCAAGATCCGCTGGATCTGACGCAATATCCAGCCCCATGAACGCCCCCCGAATGGCGCTGTCATTATGAGGGGTACGTTCCCCCGACAGGTATGGCAGGAACAATGTCTTCGACGGCCCGGCAACGGTATCCGGCAACGCCGATGCGAGTGCACCAACGGATTGGCCGAGATTCCGGGACAGCCAGTTCAGGCTGTTGGTCGCCGACAGGATGACACCCATTTGAATCCAGCGCTCCGGCACCGCGTGGCAGAAGCAGTGAACCGCCGTTTCCGGTGCGGGCGCGTAACTGTCCTTGGCAACCAGCAGCACACCCGACGTTCCCAGTGATAGAAAACCGCTGCCTTCGGCGGTGCTTCCAATACCACAGGCCGCCGCCGCGTTGTCGCCTGCCCCGCCGGCAACAACAACGGGTCCGGTCAGGCCCCAGTGCTGCAAAATCTCCGCCCTCAGCTCGCCCCCGGCGGCGCTGCCTTCGACCAGTACGGGCATCTGATCCCGACGCATGTGGCTGAGTTCAAGCGCTGTTTCCGACCATTCGCGGCATCCGACGTCCAACCACGCGGTACCCGCGCTATCGGACATGTCGCTGATGTAATCTCCGGTCAGCCAGAAGCGCAAATAATCTTTGGGGAGCAAGACTTTGGCCGTCTTTTCAAAAACGTCAGGTTCATGCCTGCGCACCCATTCCAGTTTAGGCGCAGTGAAGCCGGGAAAAACGATGTTTCCGGTGATCGATCGCATCGCGGAAAGCGCATCCAGTTCGGCAGCTTCACGGGCAGACCTTGTGTCGTTCCAAAGGATACAGGGCCTCAAGACGCGACCCTGTCGGTCCAGAAGCGTTGCGCCATGCATATGTCCGCTCAGACCAATGCCCCGCACTGCCGAAAACGCAGCGCCGTTTTGCCCGCGCAACTGGGCAACGACCTTTTGACACGCTTCAACCCAATCCGCAGGTTCCTGCTCTGACCAGCCCGGATGCGGTGTCGATGTGTTCACGCTCGCTTCGGCCTCGGCAACGACGTCGCCGTCTTCACTGACCACAATTCCCCGAAGACCTGACGTCCCCAAATCAAGACCGAGATACACCTGTTCCTCCCACTTGTAAGCCGCAATACTGTAGGCAACAGAAACCCAGTTTTGCAAAGGCATCAGGTTTCACTGGCATAGTTTGCGCTAACATAACAGGGTGAAACAAGACAAGGCACATAAAAATTGATGCCGTTCTGGACAGCACTGAATGACCGGGAACCAGACAGCGACCAATACGAAGGGGCCCGGTAAGAGGTGACCTGAACTAAGCCGCAGGAGAAATTTTTTGCGATTGTCTGGCGCTATGTTTCCGTAAAAACTTCGGAACGTTCTCATCTTACTGATTTCGGGCAGGCAGAGCGTCTGACACCATGATCAGTCGCAAGAAGGAAATCGGCGAATGAAATCACATGCCAAAGTTGTTGTCGTTGGCGGCGGATGTGTGGGCGCGTCCATTCTGTATGGGCTGACACAGCACGGCTGTAGCGATGCGGTGATGCTGGAACGAACCACGCTGACCTCAGGCTCGACCTGGCATGCGGCCGGTCTGCTGGTCACCTTCGTGCGGTCCCATAACGTGTCGAAGATGACGATGGAAACCATCCGCATCTATTCCGAAGTCGAACAGAAGATAGGTGCATCGGTAGGCTTGCGCAAAGTGGGTCAGCTGCGCGTTGCCAACACCCAGGAACGTTGGGATGAATTCCAGTCATATATTTCGATTGCCGAGGCCGCCGGTGTGCCCTGCAAATTGTTGACGCCGGCGGAAATTGCCGATGTTCATCCCCTTCTGAACCAGTCCGAGCATATTCGTGGCGGTATTCTGCATACCGAGGACGGCTATGTGAACCCGGCCGACATAACCATGGCAATGGCAAAGCTGGCGCGGGACGCAGGTGCCAAGGTCTTTCAAAACACCGAAGCACAGGCGTATGAAAAGCTGGAAAGCGGACATTGGAAAGTGACCACCAATCAGGGAGAGATCACGTGCGAGCACCTGGTTTTTGCCACCGGAAACTATGCCCGCGAAAATGCCCGGCGCGTTGGGCTGGACCTGCCCTGCATTCCCATCGTTCACCAATACTGGACCACGGAAACCGTTCCACTGCTCAAGGAACGTCGCGCGCAGGGGCTGCCCGAGTTCCCGATCTTGCGGGATGAGGATTACGGCGCATACCTGCGCGAAGATGTCGGTGGCATTCAGTTCGGGCCCTATGAATTCACCAAGGACCTGAAGCTGTTTGCCGAAGACCGCGTGCCGCCTGACTTTGGCGCAGACCTCTTGCCCGAGGATTTCGATGCCGTGGAAACCCAATGGGAACGGGCAATCGAACGGGTGCCAGTTCTTGGCGAGGTGGGCATCAAGGCCAACACGCGCGGCCCCTTCCAAATGACGCCGGACGAATTGCCACTTGCCGGGCCAGCGCCGGGGTACAAAAACCTGTGGCTGGCCGAAGGGATGCCCGGTGGCATTCTGTGGGGCGGCACCGTGGGCGAACGGCTGGCTCGCTGGATCGTCGACGGTGATCCGGGCATGGACATGTCGGAGCTGGATCCGCGTCGTTTCTCTGACTACGCCTCCAAACGCTGGACCATGGACAAGGTTCGCGAAACCTGGGGCACACATATGAACGCGCACATCCCCGGCGAAGATTTCCCGGACGCGCGCCCAATGAAAACCGTGGGGTCTTACGATCTGCTGACGGCGCATGGCGCAGTCTGGACCAGCTTCAACGGCTATGAATTCCCGCGCTGGTTCGCCAAACCGCCGCAAGAGGCGATCCCCGAACATTCTTTCCGCCGCACCAACCACATGGAACGCGTTCAGGAGGAAGTACGTACCACCCGCGAAGAGGCCGGGTTCATCGAGATGTCGCCGATGACCAAGTTTACTGTACGCGGACCCGACGCAGCGCGGTGGCTGGACGGTCTGATGGCAAACAAAATGCCCAAGGTGGGTCGGATGAGCCTGTCGCTCTTGTTGAACCCAAAAGGTGGCATGGATGCGGAATACACAGTTGTCCGCTATGCCGAGAATGATTTCTATCTGGTCTCGACCCCGAATTGGCGCGCCTATAACTGGGATCAGCTGCAACGTCTGTTACCACAAGATCAATCGGTTATCCTTGAAGACGTTTCGGAACAGTTGGGTGTGATCGCTCTGGCCGGTCCCAAGGCGCGCGAGATTTTGCAACCATTGACCGACAACGATTTGTCGAATCCTGCTTTTCCCTGGCTCTATGCGCAAAAGGGTGAAGTGGGCTATGCCAAAGACGTACACCTGCTTCGGGTATCTTACACAGGCGAGCTGGGTTGGGAACTGCACCATCCTGTCGGGTATAACCGCCATCTTGTCGACCTGCTTTTGAAAGCCGGTGTAAAACCCTTCGGTCTTGAGGCTTTGGAGTCCATGCGCCTTGAAAAATCCTATCGCGCCATCAACCGCGAGATTTGCAAGGACATGACACCGTATGAGGCCAGCCTTGATCGGTTTGTCGTCACCGAGGGGCGCGAGTTCATCGGAAAAGCGGCGCTGGAGAAGCAGAGAAGCGAGGGCAATCACAAACGGCTGGTCACGTTGAAACTTCCCTTTGGCGAAACTTCGGTGATGTTCGATGAGGGTGTTTATGCAAACGGTGAACTGATCGGGCGCGTTACGTCGGGTGGGTTCTCTTATTATTGCAACCACGACATAGCGATGGCACTTGTACCAAACGATATGACCGCGCCGGGTACAAGGATGCAGGTGTTGGTCCATAACGAAATGCGCGATGCCGAGGTGATCGATACTTGCGCCGTTGATCCCACCAACGCGCGTGCGCGTGCCTAACCCCTGAAGTAAAAAGACTGGATTTGAAATGATGACCGAACAATCGACCAAAACGCTTTCTCTTGCCGAGGTTCGGGCGCTGGCGAAATCCGTACTAGCTTCTGCTGGTGTAAACGCACAGGGCAGCGATATTCTGGCCGACATTGTTACCCGGTCCGAGCGGGACGGACCGCGCAGCCACGGATTGCGTATGCTACCGGTCTATGTCCAAAGCTTCACCTCGGGCTATGCAAACGGCAATGCGAAACCCAAGATAGAAAAGGCTGCCCCGGGCGTTCTGCGCGGTGATGCCGATAACGGATATTATCAGGTCGCCGCAGCAGAAGCCCGCGACACGTTGATCGAAATGGCGCAGGAATACGGCATTGCCGCGTTCACCTGCGCAAATTGCCACCATCTGGGCGCGTTGCGGTTTGACACCGAACCGCTGGCCGAGGCTGGTCTGGTAGCTTTCGCCGTGATCAACTCATTGTCCATGGTGGTGCCGCAAGGCGGGGTGCGCCCGGTTTTTGGCACCAACCCGATGTCTTTTGCCTGCCCGCGCGAGGACGGTGCGCCGATAGTCTGGGATCAGGCGTCTTCAATGGTTGCTTTGATGGATATCCGCATGGCCGCAGCCGAGGGGCACGACCTGCCCCGCCCCGCCGGGCTGGATCCTGACGGCCAACCCAGTACGGACCCGAACGCCATCCTGGAAACCCGCAGCCTGTTACCTTTTGGCGAGCACAAGGGCGCCGCAATCGCTTTCATGGTTGAGGTGTTGGGTGCCGCCCTGGCTGGTGGAACCCTTTCCGTGGACAATCAAGAACGCGAGACGTTCGGAGCCCTTAACATCAAAGGCGGTGCGACACTGATAGCGATTGATCCGACGCGGTTCGGCAACGCGGACTTCAATCAATATATCGCGCGCATTTGCGCAGAAATTGTCGGCAATGGGAACGCCCGTGTTCCGGGTGATGGGCGTCTGGCCAAACGGGCGGCAGCCGAGGCTGACGGTGTTGTGGTGAGCACCGAGGTTCTGGCCGCGTTAAACGCGTCCTGAAATACCCGCGCTTAGCTGACTGGCTAGAGAGCCTTCCTGCGACACGGGCGGCTTCAAGCGCCAATCCAGATTTGCCCAGGCGGTAATCTTGCCGAACCATGCACCGATGCAACAATCCATTCTCCCCCCGGAGCCTCTGTCCATTGCGGTCTAAGACGTCGCACTTATCAACCGCCGCCCGAAACAAACAGCCTGGAGAAGAAGTCAAACAGGTCAGCGTGACACTCTAATGGCAGGATATGCGCCACATATTGGTCCGGCCTGACGACGACCATACAGCCCTTTATCCGGTCAATTCCGCGCATTTCGTAGATGTCTTCGCGCCTCTTGTGATCAACACAAAAAACCTTTTCGAAGTCGCGCAGGCGGTACCTGCCCTTCTCGGGTTTCAAAAGAGACGGCATATCTTCATAATTCAGCGATTTGAAATCCTGCGGGAAGATGGCCCGAAGGTCTATCAAACCGTCGATGTCTTCGTATGGGCGCGTAAACCGTCGGAGCGGAGAGTTCGAATCGCTTTGCAAAGCCTCGCAAAGCCGATGGATCGATCCGCCTTGCGTACCTGCGTCTCCCTGTCCAGCGAAGGCATAGAGCCTCCAACGCGCATCCGTTTCGGCCACATGTCCCAATTGCATGGGCATGGCATCCGCAAGCCGGACAACTGGTGCGGAATGAAATCGCTTGCCTATTACCAGCCCACGCGCCAGATGCTGGTGAACCGGTTCGGCGACCAAGTCCGAAGGCCCATAGTGAACAGATAGCCCGCCGGTGAATTCCAGATTTTCGATAAACTGTTTTTGAAATCGGGGCATATCAGTGCTGTCAAGCTCTGACTCGCCTGGTGGTGCACTCATGATCCGGGCCCATTTATGGTCGGTTTCGACCAGTCTTTTGGCCTCTTGCAAACGCTCGGCCGAGTAGCTGTGAAGAAGATCAGGCTTTGATCTTCCCGTCAGCACATGCACCAGTTTCCAGCCCAGGTTGAAAGTATCGCCCATCGACACGTTCATCCCCTGACCTGCCTTGGGACTATGCGTGTGGCAGGCGTCGCCCGCCGTGAACACGCGCGGGGTGCGTGTTGCAATTTCATGCTGCGGGACATCGTCGAACTTGTCGGTCAACCTATGCCCAATCTCGTAGACCGACCACCAAACGACTTCTTTTACGTCGATGGAAAAAGGACGCATGATCCGGTTCGCGGCAGCGATGATATGGTCAGCTGTCAGATTGCGGTTGGCGACCCGCTCATCCGGGTTCAGCTTGTCAAGCTCGACATACATTCGGAACAAGTATCCGCCCTCGCGCGGAAGGATCAGAACGTTTCCTTCCGAAGCCGATTGAACAAGGCATTTCCGCCGCAAATCGGGAAAATCGGAATTCGCCAATATGTCCATAACGCCCCACGCCTGGTGTGCGGCGTCGCCTTGCAGCTTACCCCCGATAGCCCTGCGCACATTGCTGCGTGCACCGTCACAGCCTACGACATAGTTCGCACGTACTGTAAGCCGTTCAACCACGTCGCCATTTTCGCCCAGGCGTTCAAGCTCTGCCCTGACAGGGTGATCCGTGGAACCGGTATCAATCGTCAAATCGCTGACACGAAGCCCGTAATGGGGTTGCAGCCGCGTTGGAGCGTTTCTCATCACGTCCAGAAACAGCTCATGAATCCGGGCCTGATTCATCAAGGTATGTGGCATCTCGGATTGATCGTCGGCCACGTCCTGCACCGTGCCCGCCCGGCGGATGTGGCCCGGGCTTGTGGGATCGGGCGTCCAGAATGCCGTTTGGTTGACCCAATATGCTTCACGCTTCACTTTCTCAGCGAAACCAAACGCCTGAAACATCTCCATCGAGCGGACGTTGACGCCATCCGCCTGGCCTTTCTCCATCGGACCCGGCTTTTGATCCACGATCATTGTCGAAATTGCTGCAAACCCGGCCAGTTGCGCCGCAAGGCAAAGCCCGGCCGGTCCACAACCCGCTATCAGAACATCAACCTTTTCGGGGATGGTTGCGGGGTGGTTGTGGTGACCGAACGCAGCCGGTTTGATATCCGGATCACCCGGACGAAATCCATCAACGTAATATTGCATTGCCCCCTCCTCCGCAGGTTCACGCAATTTTAATAACTATACTTACTAATTCTTGTCAACAAAGATATGTACACTCACTAATTGCCGCGGTAGTTCTGGAAAAAGTGACGGCTTAAAGTGATTTCGGAGGTTTTGAATGAGCATTTACGGAATGGCGGGCCACCTCATCCGCAGGCTCAATCAGATTTCAACCCACGTGTTCTCGGTCCGGATGCAGGAGGCCGGGATCGACCTTACATCCGTTCAGTACGCAGCACTTGAAACAATTCGCGCCGAACCCGGCATTGATCAGGCCACAATCGCGGCGAAAATCGCCTATGACCGCGCAACAATCGGCGGGGTTATCGACCGGCTGGAGCAGAAAAACTACGTCAAACGCTCGGTCAGTCAACGTGACAGACGCGCGCGAGAGGTCACCTTATCCGAAAAAGGAAAAGACATCCTAGCGGCAGCTGCGCCAGTCGTAATTGACCTGCAAAGCGAGATCCTCGAAGGGCTAACTCCGAATGAACGCGAAACTTTCCTGAAGCTCGCAGGCAAGGCAGTTGAAGCTGCCACCGACGATAACACACGGTCTTGAATTCCACTGCGGGCGCTGGTCCAATTGAAACAAGGAAAGCAAAACCACCGTTTTCGCACTTTAGTTACCGAAAACAGAAACTATAATCTAAGAAATCTCAATTTACCTTTGAGCCAACCGAGGGCAATGTAATCCTGAGAGGATAACTTGGCGTCCGCGCAAAACCTGTCTGTTGCGTAGCGTTTCGACGAAAAGGTTCACATGTGTGAGCATTCTGTTTTCCGAAAAGGACCTGAAACCAAACACTAAGAAAGTGGATCAAAATCGTTATAAAACATAACTAATATGAGCAATCATGAACAGGGGATGATACTCATAGGTCATCTAGGGAGGAGACCATGACCAACTTGCGCAGAACCATACTCAAATCTGCAGTGGCGGCGATTGCTTTTGGCGCCATGTCAACCACTGCCATTGCGGCCGAAGTGACACTGCGGATGCACCAATTCCTGCCAGCACAAGCCAACGTACCCAAGAACGTTCTGGATGTCTGGGCCGACAAGGTCGAAGCGGATTCGGATGGCCGGATCGAAATTCAAAGGTTTCCGTCCATGCAGCTTGGGGGCAAACCCCCCGAACTGATCGACCAGGCCATTGATGGTGTGGCCGACATTGTCTGGACGGTGTCCGGATATACGCCGGGCCGCTTTCCCCGGACCGAAGTGTTTGAACTGCCGTTCACTATGACCAATGCCGAAGCCGTCTCACGCGCCTATTGGGATCTGGCCGAAGAAACCATGATGGACGATGACTTCAAGCAGTTCAAAGTTCTCGGGCTCTGGGTGCACGGGCCCGGTCTGATCCATTCAAAGGAGCCGATCGAAAGCATCGAGGACCTGAATGGCGTAAAGCTACGCGCACCGACACGCGTAACCAACGGCCTTTTCAGCTCGCTTGGCGCAACCCCGGTTGGCATGCCCGTTCCTGCGGTACCTGAAGCGCTGTCCAAAGGCGTGATCGACGCCACTGTGATTCCCTGGGAAGTAACCGGCGCCCTGAAGATCAACGAACTGGTCGGAAACCACACGACTTTTGGCGATGACACGCTATACACCACCACCTTCATCTTCGCGATGAACAAGGACCGCTGGGATGCACTGCCGGATGATCTGAAGGCCGTCATCGACGCCAACTCGGGCGCTGAATTCTCGGCCTTCGCAGGCAAGCAGATGCAGGCCGATGATGACGGACCGCACAAGCAGGCAATGGAACGCGGCAACAACATCATCACGCTGAGCCCGGAACAGGTTGCAGAGTGGAAGGCAGCTTCGCAGCCGACCACCGACGCCTGGATCGCCGAGATGGATGAAAAAGGTCTGGACGGAACCGGCTTGCGCGCCCGCGCGCTCGAACTGATTTCGCAATACTCGGACAACTGATCCGGTCGCTCTTCCGGCGCTATTTCCCGCTGGGAGAGCAATCCCTTTGGAGCTGATCATGCAGAAACTGGTAGAGCGCATCGCGCGCTTCATGGCCGTTCTCGGCGGTGTGGTTCTGACTGCGCTGGTCCTGCTGACCTGTGTCAGCGTGCTGGGGCGCGGCCTGAACACGCTGGGCCATTCGGACATTCTGACGTCACTGTCGGAAGCGGCGGCAAATGCGCTGATTGCATCCGGCGTCGGGCCGGTGAATGGCGATTTTGAACTGGTCGAGGCCGGCGTTGCATTCGCCATATTCTCGTTCCTGCCGATCTGTCAGCTCTACGGCTCTCACGCCACGGTCGACGTATTTACCAACGCCCTTCCGGCAAAGGCGAACAAAGTGATCATCACGTTCTGGGAAATCGTCCTGTCGCTTGTCATCCTTTTGATTACATGGCGCCTGTTTGTCGGCATGCAAAACAAGCTGGACTATGGTGAAACGACCTTTCTGCTGCAATTTCCGGTTTGGTGGGCCTATGGGCTAAGCTTTGTTGCCGCCCTTGTCGCATCACTTGTTGCTGTCTATTGCGCCGTCGCGCAGGTCATCGAGCTTGTCACCGGGCGTCATATCCTACCCTATCGCGGGGAGGCCGCACATTGACCATGCTCGAACTGGGCTACGTGTCCTTTCCTGTACTTCTGATCATGATTTTCCTGCGCGCACCGATTGGCCTTGCCATGTTGCTATGCGGGATTGGCGGGCTTTATTTTGCCATGGGTGGCACCAGCATGTTCATGGCCAAGCTCAAAACCGAAACGTACTCAACCTTCTCCAGCTATTCGTTGACGATCATTCCGATGTTCCTGCTGATGGGGCAGTTCGCGACATTGTCGGGCATGTCTTCGGCCTTGTTCAAAGCGGCTGAAAGCTGGCTGGGCCACCGCAAAGGAGGCGTCGCCATGGCGGCAGTCGGCGCTTGTGCCGGATTTGGCGCAATCTGCGGGTCCTCCCTTGCCACCGCCGCGACGATGAGCCGTGTCGCGCTGCCCGAACTGCGCCGTTACGGCTATTCCGGCGGGTTTTCAACCGCAACGCTTGCTGCTGGCGGCACATTGGGCATTTTGATTCCGCCTTCGGTAATCCTTGTGATCTATGCGATCCTGACGGAACAGAATATCGCCAAGCTGTTTCTCGCGGCCTTTGTTCCCGGCATTCTGGCAGCGCTCGGCTATATCATCACGATTTCGATCTATGTGCGCATGTATCCTGACGCCGCGGGCACCCGCGAAGCGATCCCATATCCTGAACGCGTTCGGGCACTGTTGGATGTCTGGCCTGTCCTGCTGGTTTTTGGCCTTGTTGTCGGTGGCATCTATCTTGGCTGGTTCACCCCAACCGAAGGCGCAGCTGTGGGGGCGGCGGGAACCGGACTGATCGCTCTGATCTCGGGCAATCTGAACTGGCAGGTCTTCGTCGAAAGCATCATTGCCACGGCCTCAAGCACGGCGATGATCTTCTTTATCGTGTTGGGCGCTGGGCTGTATAACAGTTTCCTCGCGCTCACTCAGGTACCGCAGGAACTGTCTGGCTGGGTCGTTGGGCTTGGACTCAGCCCGTGGATGGTGTTGTGCCTGATCCTGGTGTTCTATCTGATCTTCGGATGTCTGATGGACAGCCTGTCAATGATCCTGCTGACAATCCCGATCTTCTTTCCGGTCATCAGCGCACTGGATTTCGGCATGAGCCCCGAACATGTGGCCATCTGGTTCGGTATTCTGGTTCTGATCGTTGTCGAGGTCGGGCTGATCACCCCCCCTGTCGGGATGAATCTGTTCATTATCAACGCCATGGATCGTTCAACTCCGATGACCCAAACTTACAAGGCGGTGATGTGGTTCGTCACCTCTGACATCATTCGGGTCATAATCCTGGTGCTGTTTCCGGTCATTACCCTGTTCCTGATCCCCTAGCTAAATCACCATCAGCGGTCCGAGGTGGGCTCATCCGAAAATAGATATGAGGCACAACAATGATTGAACATACCAAACTGGAGAGAGCACCATGCAGTTAAGTGGATGTATCGCCTTGGTAACCGGTGGCGGAAGCGGACTGGGCGCTGCAACGGCAAGGCATTTCGCCGCCAGCGGAGCAAACGTTGCCGTTTTGGATTTCAATGCTGAAGGTGCGATGGCGGTCGCTGACGAAATTGGTGGCCTTGCCCTGCAAGCCGATGTCAGTGACGAGGCCGCCGTGAGTGCCGCGTTTGGGAAGGCAATAACCCATTTCGGGTCGGCACCCAGAATCGCCGTCAGTTGTGCAGGCGTCGGCATGGCGGCCAGGATCGTCGGGCGCGAAGGCAAGCTGTCCTTCGACGTGTTCGAGAAAACTCTGCGCGTAAATCTTTTTGGCACTTACAATGATGAGCCACGCAGCGAGACTCATGGCCGAGCTGGACCCGCTGGCTGACGGTGAACGCGGTGTGATCATCAACACGGCGTCGGTTGCGTGGCAGGACGGTCAATTGGGTCAAGCGGCATATGCCGCGTCCAAAGGGGCAATCGCTTCGATGTGCCTGCCTGCCGCACGGGAACTCGCACAGTCGGGTATTCGGGTGATGGCCATCGCACCTGGCCTGTTCCACACGCCAATGATGGAAGGCTTGCCGGAAGAGGTCACTGCCAAGATCACTGCGAACATTCCCTTCCCGGCCCGCCTTGGCGAAGCGCGCGAGTTCGCAATGCTCGCCGAACAGATCGTTGAAAACCCGTTTTTGAATGGCACCACTATTCGACTTGACGGCGCCGTTCGTCTGCCGACCCGGTAAGGAGTTCCCCATGGACAGCCAAATCCTGAACATTGAGGTCAACGGATCCATCGCGACCCTGACCATGAACCGCCCCGACAAGCGAAACGCGATGTGTGAGGAACTGTTGGGCGCGCTGGATGATTTCTTTTCTGCACCACCCAAAAATGTACGTGTGGTGATCCTGACCGGAACTGAAGGGCACTATTGTTCCGGATTGGACCTGTCCGAGCATGTTCATCGTTCGGCCGAGGAAAACCTGCATCATTCCCGCCACTGGCATAGTGTCATGGACAAGATCCAGTTTGGTGGGCTTGCGGTTGTCTCGGCCATGTTTGGTGCCGTGATCGGCGGCGGGCTGGAGCTTGCAGCGGCAACACATGTTCGCATCGCTGAACCTTCGACGATATTTCAGCTTCCCGAAGGCCGCCGCGGAATATTTGTCGGCGGCGGTGCGACCGCGCGGGTCGGTCGCCTGCTGGGGGCCGATCGGATGACCGAGATGATGCTGACCGGCCGCAAATATGGTGCCGATGAAGGGGTATCGCTGGGGCTGGCACATTATAGCGTTGGTGAGGGCGAGGCTTTGGCGCTGGCCCAAAAGCTGGCAGGTAAGATTTCCCGAAACGCGCCACTGTCAAACTATCTGATGATTCAGGCGGTCGCACGGATCAATGAAATGTCGCAAAACGACGGGCTGTTTACTGAATCGCTGGCTGCGGCCCTGTCGCAAACAACACCCGATGCGCAGGAGGGGCTGCGGGCCTTTCTTGAAAAGCGCGCCCCGAACTTCAGGTGAACACATGAAAAGGAAACATGAACACACGCCAGAAGACCGCGCGCCAAACACGATTAGCGATGCTACGCTGCGGGGGTTTGTCGGGTATCGCATGAAACGGGCCTTTAATGTGGTGCAGGAAGATCTGACAACAACTCTGCGCCCCTTTGATCTGCGAATGCTGACGTATACGGCACTGGTTCTCATCGTCGATAACCCCGGATTGCGGCAGTCCCAACTGGCTGACGCAATGGATATCGAGCGCCCGAACCTTGTTGTTATCATTGATGAACTGGAACGCAGGGAACTGATCGTCCGCGACCGGGTACCCACCGACCGGCGCGCCTATGCCCTCAGGACGACACTGGCGGGCAGGCAATTATATGAAAAGGCCGTCGCCGCAGTGACCGCCCACGAAGGCAAGCTGCTGGCCGGTTTGGATGACGCAACCATCACCACCGTTTTCGATGCCCTGAGGACAATCGAAAAAGCGAGGAAAAGGGGCTGATCATGCAACGCACATCGGAATACCTGGTGCATTCTGTTTCGCGCGAAGATCGGGCCGACGGTTCCATCCTGTTGAAATCGAACCACACTCTTGGTCCTGTCGTCGACAAAACCGGTGTCTGGCTGCACGCCTGGGCCTCGGACGCGCCTGACCGCACGTTCATTGCTGAACGCAGCGGCGCGGGCTGGCGCAAGGAAAGCTATGCGGCCACGCTTGAAAAGGTGCGGGCTATCGCAAGCTCGCTATTGGCGCGTGGGATGGGGTCTGAAACACCGATCCTGATCATGAGCGGTAACGGCGTGGATCACGGCCTGCTGAGCCTTGCTGCTCAGTACATTGGCGTACCGACTGCGCCCGTGGCCGAACAATACGCCTTGATCCACGGTGCGCATGGCCGCCTGCGCCATGCCATCGAACTGGTGCGCCCGAAGATGGCCTATGTCGTAGATGCGGATCAATACCGAGAGGCGCTGGAACTGGATGCGCTTCAAGGCGTCGAAATCGTAGCCAGCCGAAAGGGCGGGAACAGCCAGGTCACAGCATTCGACGAACTTCTCAAAGGCGATGCCAGTGTCAATCTGAAGGCCGCCTATGAACAGGTTGGCCCCGATTCCGTCGCCAAGATCTTAATGACCAGCGGGTCAACCTCGGCCCCGAAGGGTGTCATCACGACCCAACGCATGATGTGCGTGAACCAGACCATGCTGGCCGACGCGTTGCCATTTCTGCGCACGCGTCCGCCCCGTGTGGTCGATTGGCTTCCATGGAACCACGTCTTTGGCGGATCACATAACTTCAACATGATGCTCGCCAACGGCGGAAGCTTCTACATCGACGACGGCAAACCGGTAGCTGGTTTGTTTGAGCGGACGCTGGAAAATCTGTCTATGGTCACCGGCACGCTCAGCTTCAATGTTCCCGTAGGTTACGGCATGCTGCTGGGCGCATTGCAGCGGGATGGCGATCTGCGTCGGCGGTTCTTCGAAGAACTTGATCTGATCTTTTATGCGGGAGCGTCACTGCCACAGGATATCTGGTCTGGATTTGAACAGATGGCGCTGGATGTCAAAGGTGAGATACCGCTGATGACCTCGTCCTGGGGACTGACCGAAACAGCGCCCGCTACAATGATGCAGTCCGAGCCCATTGATCGTTCCGGGGTTGTTGGCGTTCCGATGAACGGCGTGACACTCAAGCTGATCCCGGATGAAGACATGAGGTGCGAAATGCGCATCAAAGGGCCAAACGTGATGCCTGGCTATTTCAACGAACCCGAAAAGACGGCCAGTGTTTTCGATGAAGAAGGGTTTTTCATTACCGGCGACGCCATGCGGTTCATCGACCCGCAGGATGTGAATAAAGGTATGAAATTCGACGGCCGGATTTCTGAAGATTTCAAGTTGCTGACCGGAACATGGGTGCGTGCCGCGCAATTGCGGATGGACTTGTTGACCTGCCTTGCGCCTCTTGCCTCAGATCTGGTCATTACAGGTGCCGACAGAAATGAGATCGGCGTCATGGTCTTTCCCGATGTTGCCGAGCTGAAGCGGGAAGGATTTGACCTGAGCGACGACAGTGGCGCCTACCGCTGCAAACTGCTGCAAGGTGAAATTCATCGCCGGCTGGCAGAGCGCGCCCGCGAGCTATCGGGCAGTTCCACACGGGTCGGGCGCGCCATTGTTCTTAGCGAGCCCGCCTCGATGCCCGAGGGCGAAATGACCGCCAAGGGGAACCTCAATTTCCGCAAGATACTGACACGCCGGAAAAACTTGCTTGTGCGTCTTTATGACGACGCCGATCCGGCAATCGTAAAGATCTGAGAAAGGAACGAACAGATGGTCGATATCACCAAGGTTCGCGCAATCGACATTCACACCCACGCTGAAGAACCCTGCGGGTGCCACTCGGACGATGGCTATGACGACCTGCAGGCAACCATGGCCAATTACTTTGGCGCCCCGTGGAGCCACCCGCCTACGGTTCCCGAGACTGCACAGCACTATCGCGAGCAAAACATAGCCGCGGTGATCTTCCCGGTCGATGCCGAGCGGGAGACCGGCTATCGGCGCTACAAGAACGAAGAAGTTGCCGCATTGGCGGCGGAAAATGACGATGTGCTCATCCCGTTTGCGTCAATCGATCCGCACAAGGGCAAGATGGGCGCACGCGAGGCGCGCCGCCTGATCCGCGAATTTGGTATCAAAGGATTCAAGTTTCATCCGACGATGCAGGGGTTCTACCCCAATGACCGCATGGCTTATGACCTTTACGAGGCAATCGCGGAGGAAGGCTGCATCGCCCTGTTTCACACAGGCCAAACCGGTGTCGGTTCGGGCATGCGCGGCGGTAACGGAATGCGGCTTAAATACTCGAACCCGATGTTCATGGATGACGTCGCCGTCGATTTTCCGGATATGAAGATTATCCTCGCCCATCCGTCATTTCCCTGGCAGGAAGAAGCTCTGTCCGTGGCGCAGCACAAGCCCAACGTCTATATCGACCTGTCCGGCTGGTCACCAAAGTACTTCCCCGAGATTCTGGTGAAATACTGCAACTCGATCCTCAGGAAAAAGGTCCTGTTTGGGTCCGACTGGCCAATGATCACTCCTGAACGCTGGCTGTCGGATTTCGAGAAGATCAATATCAAGGACGAACTGCGCCCGGACATCATCAAAGGCAATGCCGCGCGCCTGCTGGGACTAACCCCGTGATGCTGCCCTACCCAGTCACTTTGAACTTCGACTGTGCTGAACCGCCAGAACCGGGCCGCGTCGTGGCCGTCGGAATCGCTAACTGTCGGGTGATATGACCATGAAGCCATTCGAAGCCCCGCTTGCGGATATCTTATTCACGTTGAACCACGTTGCCCGGGCAACCGAGCTTCCAGATTGGGACGCTGACCTGGCTGGTGAGATCGGCGAACATTTTGCGGCCTTCGCGCAAGGTGAAATTGCCCCGCTGGACGAGCCGGGAGACAGGCAGGGATGCTCGCTGGAAAACGGTCGCGTATCCATGCCCGACGGCTTTGGCCAAGTTTACGCAGCATATTCGGAACAGGGCTGGCCCTCACTCACCGTGCCTGAGGAATATGGCGGTCAAGGGCTTGGTGCCCTGATACTGGCCATCACTTCCGAAGTGTTTTCTGGCGCAAACCACAGCCTTCAGATGGTTACGGGATTGGTTCCGGGCGCGGTGCGTACCTTGTTGCGCTTTGGTACAAAGGATCAGCAATCCCGGTACGTTCCCTCTCTGGCCTCGGGTGAAACTCTGGCCACCATGTGCCTGACTGAACCCGGGGCCGGGTCCGACCTTTCACGCGTGCGCTGCCGGGCGGAACCTGCTGAGGATGGATGGAAGATCACGGGCGAAAAAATCTTTATCTCTGGCGGTGACCAGGACGTGAGCGATCACATCCTGCATCTTGTGCTTGCGCGCACGTCCGATGACGGCGTCAAAGGTTTATCGCTGTTTCTATGCCCCAGCACCTGCACTGACGGCAGCCGCAACCACGTTACCGTAACGCGCATCGAGGAAAAGATGGGCCTGCATGCCTCACCCACGTGCCAGCTGGCATTTGATGGGGCCAGAGCCGAATTGATCGGAGCCGAGGGTGAAGGCCTGATGGCCATGTTCACCATGATGAACCACGCCCGGCTTGATGTCGCCCTGCAGGGCGTCGCGCACGCCGCGCGGGCCTATGACATTGCCAGTGATTATGCCAGTGAAAGGGTGCAGGGACGCAATGCCGACGGTCAACCGGCGAAACTGGATCAGCATGCCGACATCCGCCGAATGCTGGATCAAATCGACTGGCTGGCAATGAGTAGCCGCAGTCTTGCACATCTTGCATTTGTCACCATGGAACGGGCTACGTCACCTGACCTGGTTGATTTTCTGACCCCGGTTGCCAAGGTCTATTGCACCGAAGCCGGTATCAAGGCCGCCGAATTGGGTATGCAGGTACTGGGCGGCTATGGCTATTTGCGCGAATACCGGCTGGAGCAGACCTATCGTGATGCCCGAATTACCTCGATTTACGAAGGGGCCAACGGCATACACGCGCGTATGCTGGCAACACGTCTGGCCGCAGGGCCTGCGGGCGACGCCTTTGCCGAATTTGTTGCACAAGAAGCCGAGCATTGGACATGCAATGCGATTTCGGACGCACTGGACACTTGGCAATCCGCTCGCAGAAAGCTGAAGCAGGGTGACAGCGCGGCGATGGCGCATGGGTTCATGCAAACGACGATTGATACCGCTCTGATCTGCCTACGGGCGCGGCTGCGCAACGCCGCGAGCCTTCATCCATCCCCGGAACGGATCAAACGCATTTGTGGTTGAGGGTTTATCCACACGCGCCGATTATCGACAACCAATTCCCGCCACCAATCGGACTGAAAGGCACACAACATGACAGATCCAAAAGTGCTTATCGCGGGTGGTGGAATTGCCGGGTTGTCGCTGGCACTGACACTGCATCAGATTGGCATCGACTGCACCGTCTTTGAAAGCGTTCGGCAACTGCGCCCGCTGGGTGTCGGAATAAACCTGCAACCCAACGCCGTGCGCGAGTTGTACGATCTGGGTTTCACGGCTCAGGATCTGGACGGGTTCGGCGTCCCTGCGCAGGAATGGGCGCTTGTCGGGTTGAACGGGCGCGAGATTTACTCGGAACCGCGCGGAACTTTCGCCGGTTACAACTGGCCGCAATACGCAGTGCATCGCGGCGCGTTTCACATGGCGCTTTACCAGCGGTTTATCGAACGCGCAGGCCCGGATGCCGTGCGCCTTGGGTCTCGGGCCACGGGGTACCAGACCAATGCGGACGGGACGGTTACAGTGCGGCTGCAAACTGATAAAGGGGCCACCCACGAAACGGGTGCCATTCTGATCGGCGCCGACGGTATCCATTCAGCCATCCGCGCCCAAATGCATCCAAGCCAACCTCCGATCCATTGGGGAGGTGCCGTCATGTGGCGCGGCACAACATTGGCAAAGCCCGTGCGCACGGGCTCCTCATTCGTCGGACTGGGTACGCATAAGAAACGTATGGTGATCTATCCAATCTCGCACCCCGACCCCGGAACCGGCTTGGCCCTGATAAACTGGATTGCCGAAGTCACTTACGATGACCCGGCCGCGCATGCGGCAACCGGGTGGTTCCGGCAGGTCGAGGCCAAGGATTTCGCGCACCACTTTGACGGATGGACCTATGACTGGCTGGATGTTCCTGCCCTGATCCGCGGTGCGGATGTGACATATGAAAACCCGATGATCGACCGCGATCCGGTTGAAACGTGGGTTGACGGGCCGGTTGCCCTGATCGGAGACGCCGCGCACCCGATGTACCCTACCGGTTCAAATGGGGCCAGCCAGGCGATCATGGACGCCCGCTTATTGGGGGCCAGCTTGCTCAAGCATGGCGTGAGTCCAACCGCGCTGGCG
Organism: Ruegeria sp. BHSB056; assembly: GCF_059613305.1. Classification (NCBI taxonomy): domain Bacteria; kingdom Pseudomonadati; phylum Pseudomonadota; class Alphaproteobacteria; order Rhodobacterales; family Roseobacteraceae; genus Ruegeria; species Ruegeria sp. BHSB056. Next base: position 75,248 of record NZ_JBXWSG010000005.1, read on the forward strand.
GCTTATGATGAGACGCTGTGCAGTCCGGTGTCAGACCTTGTCCTTCGCAATCGGGGTGCCGGACCTTTTGGCCTGTTGAATTTGGTCAATGACCGCTGTGGCGGTGTGTTCGACGATATTGAAACGGTCATTCCCTTGGCTGAAAGGGCCAGTTTCATGGCCAAGTACAAGGCTGCCGCCGGTTTTGCGCGCGACGCCCTGAACAGCGCACCGCCAACGATTGCGCCCGGCTCGCAACTTGTGCGGCAGGTGTAATGTATGAGCCGTCGGAAATAGAACACCTGCGCCCATGACAACAGCGTTTCGCCGGGCCTGTGTATCGCCCGCAAAATCGCGCGCTGCCGTGAATAATTATGCGGTACCCCAGCGCGTCCCACCGAAATTTCGTTTGTGGCGAAACGACCAACAGCTAAACGGAAAGAACGCACCGGATCAGATCTGCCTGAACGTCAGACATGTATTGGACGAAGAAAACCAATTTCATTGCACCGCCTTCTCATGTTCAATTGCACACAGGGCGGCAAGGCCACTGAAAGGATTGATAATGCAGGATCATGGATATGCGTCAGGTCGACTGAACCTACCTTTCGTTGGAATATCGACCTTTGGAAAATCTCCGTATGTCGAGGATTGGGACAATATTGATGCGGATGTTTGTGTCCTTGGTGCCCCCTTTGATTTCGGCACCCAATGGCGCGCCGGGGCAAGGTTCGGCCCTCGGGCCGTGCGCGAGGCTTCGACCCTGTTCAGTTTTGGACATGCTGGAGCATTTGACCACGAAGACGATGCAACCTATCTGGACAGTTCCGTGCGTATCGTGGACTTGGGGGATGCGGATATCGTCCACACAATGACCGAGGCCAGCCACGAAAACATCGCCTGTGGTGTCCGCAAAATCCTGACCGCCGGGGCGCTGCCGCTTGTGATCGGCGGCGATCACTCTGTCAACATCCCCTGCATTTCCGCGTTTGAAGATGATTGTACACAAAACGGCCCGATTCACGTGGTTCAAATTGATGCGCATCTGGATTTCGTGGACGAGCGTCACGGTGTCACCAATGGCCACGGCAACCCCATGCGGCGGGCGATCGAGAAAGACTATGTCTCAGGGATGACCCAGTTGGGTATTCGAAACGTCTCGTCAACCGCCAAGGAAGGATACGAGGACGCGCGCACACGTGGATCAGACATCCTGTCCGTGCGTCAGGTGAGAAAGCTGGGAACCGAGGCTGTTCTTGAGCGAATTCCTGAAGGTGCTCGGTACTATGTGACAATAGATATCGACGCCTTTTGCCCCTCTATCGCGGCAGGGACGGGGACGCCAAGTCATGGGGGGTTTCTGTATTATGACGTACTGGAAATCCTTCAGGGCCTCGCTAGGCGCGGCAATGTCGTCGGCATTGACCTTGTCGAAGTGGCGCCAGCCTATGACCCCAGCGAAAGCACGCAGATACTGGCCGCGCAGCTATTGTTGAATTTCCTGGGTTTTATCTTTCACGAACGCGCCGGTCGCGAGAAATAAAAGGGGGGAGCGTTTGCTCCCCCCTCTTTGTATCAGGCATCGATGATGTTGTGGCCAGGCCCATATGGGAAGCCGGTGATGTTCTCGGCGCCGTCTTCGCCCACCACCAGAATATCATGCTCGCGGTAGCCCCCTGCACCGGGTTGCCCTTCGGGGATCCACAGCATGGGCTCGATTGAAACGACCATGCCAGGTTCCAGCACGGTGTCGATATCCTCGCGCAGTTCCAGACCGGCCTCGCGCCCGTAATAATGGCTGAGGATGCCGAAAGAATGGCCATACCCGAACGAGCGGTATTGCAGCAGCCCCTCATCGGCAAAGAAACGGTTGATCTCGGCGGTGATGCCTGAACAGGTCGCACCGGGTTTGATCAGGCTCAGACCCAGTTCATGGGCCGCCACATTGGCTTTCCATAGGCGCAAGCTGTCAGCGTCCGGCTCGCCCAGAAACAGGGTACGTTCCAGCGCAGTGTAATAGCCTGAGATCATCGGAAAAGTGTTCAGCGACAGGATATCGCCTTTTTGCAGGGCGCGTTTTGTCACCGGGTTATGCGCGCCATCGGTGTTCAGCCCGGACTGGAACCAAACCCAGGTGTCGCGATATTCGGCATCTGGATAGGCGCGCGCGATTTCCTCTTCCATTGCGTCACGGCCCGCCATGGCAATCTCGATCTCAGTTGCGCCTTCACGGATGGCCGCATGGATTGCCGCCCCGCCAACGTCCGCGGTGCGTGCCCCACCCTTGATCAATTCAATCTCTTCGGCGGATTTGACCATGCGCGCGGTCATTGTATCCGGCGCGATGTCAACCAGTTCGGGGGTACCCAGCATCCGCAGGGCGGTGTCGCGGGCGGCCAGCGTCATGTGGTCGCCTTCAATGCCGATCCGCTTAACATTGCCGATCAGGCTTGCAACCGCACGCCAATAGTTGTCGCGCTTCCAGTCAGTATAAATCACGTTGTCTTCGACCGACCGGCGCCATGGTTGCCCGGCGTCGATGTTGGCCGAAACGGTGGTGCAGGCCTCTTGGGTGACCACGCAGCCATACGGACGGCCAAAGGAACAATACAGAAAGCCCGAGTAGTAGGCGATATTCTGCATCGATGTCAGCAGAACCGCAGGAATATCACGTGCGGCCATGATGCTGCGAAGCTTGCTGAGACGGCGGTCATACTCCCCCTTGCTGAACGGCAAAGGAGCTTTGTAACCATTGTGGCAGGTAAAGAATTCGGGGCGTTTTGTTGTGTCGGTCATCACTTGGTCTCTCATCTTTGCCGGGCGACAAATCCCGGCCACATGTCCCGGCGTTCAGGACAGGCGGTCTCGGGGTCCGAGAGCCGATCATCCCCTTAGACGCCGCGACGCCATCGCAGCGGAGATGAACACGTGAATCGTTAGATCAGACAGAATGCTCCGTCAAGCGGATGAAAGCCCCCGCAAACGTTCGGACCGACGCCGCAGCAACTCAACCGTGGTCAGCAGCGCAATCGACAGAACCACAAGGATCGTCGCAACCGCCAGAATGGTCGGGCTGATCTGTTCCCGCAGGCCCGTGAACATCTGCCACGGCAGAGTCTTCTGACTGGCCGAGCCCACGAACAGAACCACCACAACTTCGTCGAACGAGGTGATGAAGGCGAACAGACCGCCCGAGATCACACCCGGCAGAATCAGCGGCATCTGGATCTTAAAGAAGGTCCGCACCGGCCCTGCCCCCATGTTCGCAGCCGCCCGCGTCAGCGAACGATCAAAGCTCACAAGCGTGGCGGTCACAGTGATGATCACGAACGGGATACCCAAAACGGCGTGCGCCAGGATGACTTTCAGATAGCCCACAAAGTTCTTGTTCATGCCCAGCGTCCCTTCAAGGAACCGTCCGATATCGCTGTAGAAAAAGAACATGCCAGTGGCCGAGATGATCAGCGGAACGATCATCGGCGAAATCAGGATGCCCATGATAGCACGGCGGCCGGGGACGTGGCTCTGGCTGAGGCCAATGGCAGCCAGAGTGCCAAGCGAAACCGAGATGATTGTGGCAATCGGGGCAATGATCAGCGAGTTCTTGAAGCTGCGTTGCCATTCGTTGTTGGTAAAGAAATCACGGTAGTGCTTTAGTGAATACCCTTCAGGGTCCAGTCGCAACATCTCGGGCGTGAAGGTAAAGAAATCCTGCGCATTGAACGACAGCGGCAGAACCACAAGGATCGGTGTGATCAGGAAGACGAAGATCGCACCGCAGATCACCCGGAACAGGTAGTGGTAAAACACCTGCTGCGCGGTCAGGTATGGCAATAGCTTGCGCCGGTATCGCCCTTCGTACAACCAATAAGTAAACCAGGCGAAGAACCAGCCGCCCAGCAGGCCAAGTACTCCGCCCATTGGGCCCGACATCAAAAAGCCCGCGATGCCAAAACCAATGATGTTGATCCAGCGGGCCATCTTCTCGTTCTTCAGAACAGTGATATAGACCCAAGCGAGCGCAGAAATCAGAACAGCGCCGCCAATGATGCCCAAAAGAACCGAGCCATTACCCGCGCCGACAAAGACACCGGCGAAGGCGCCTGCCAGCGCGACACTTGGCAGAACCATCGACATAGGTTTACGGGATATCGGAGTAAGTGCGGCCATGTCGATTATCCCAGCTTCACGTTATCAATGCCCACGATCTTGTCGTAGACCCAGTAGAGCAGCAGAACGACCGCCAGAAGTATCGTTCCCAGCGCCGCCGCCAGTCCCCAGTTCAGTGAGGACGAGATGTGATAGGCGATCCGGTTCGAGATGAAGACACCTTTGGTACCGCCCACGATTTCAGGCGTGATGTAGTAGCCAATCGCCAAAATGAACACGAGGATTGAACCCGCGCCGATACCCGGAATGGATTGAGGGAAGTAGATGCGCCAGAACGTCGTCCAGTTGGTCGCACCCATGGATTTCGCGGCACGCGTGTAGGATTCCGGAATGGTCTGCATCACCGAATACATGGGCAGGATCATGAATGGCAGCAGGATATGCGTCATTGCGGTGATCGTACCGATCTGGTTATTGATGATCACCAATCGTGCATCGTCAGCCACCAACCCCAGCCAGACCAGCGTTTCGTTGATCACGCCTTGCTGTTGCAACATCACCTTCCACGCCGACGTCCGCACCAGCAGTGACGTCCAGAACGGCAGAAGCACAAGGATCATTAGCAGATTTGAGACACGCATCGGCAACGTCGCCAGCAAATAGCTGACCGGATAAGCCAGCAGGATACAGGCACCCGTTATTACCAGAGACATAAACAGCGTTCGACCGAACAGCTTAACAAGGATTTGCTTGTCTTCGGGTTGTGCCTGCGCGCCGTCGGGGGTTCTGCGCATATCTACCGCATTCAGAAAATACCCGTTGGTGATCTTCGGCGAATGGGTTTTGATCACGCGCCACGTTTGTGTATCGCCCCATCCGTCGTGAATATCTATTAGTTGCTCTTTGAACGGACCATCCGTTTCAGGATCCAGTTTCTTGATCTGACGACCTGACTTGCGGAACATCGAAGACATACCGGTTTCTTCGTAGTTCAAACGCGAACCAAGGCGTGTGTGCTCTTTATTGTCAATCGCAACAATCATGTCCCGCACAAAGGCATCATACACGCCCTCGCCCGGCAATTCTCCAGATTGTTCATCCCAGTTTTGAAGCGCCTCTACGGTAAGAGGCAGAGTGTCGGAGACAATGTTGTTTTCTACTGAACGGAATAGCATCGCAGCTATTGGAACAATAAAGGAAAACAGAACGAACAGAAGCAAAGGAGCGATCAACAGCAAGGCACGCAGCTTTTGCCGCCGCAACGAGCGTGCCAGCGATAGCTTGAGCGGTGTTCCATCCGCTGCCAGCATGGGTCCGGCGTTTTGGCTTGCGTCAGTCATTGGAGCCCCTTGGATCTGTCTTGGTTCAGGGGCGGCGCACCGCCCCCGACTGTGTCATGAAATCAGACGCTTATTGCGCCAGCCACGCCTGGAATTTGGCGTCGATGTCATCACGGTAATCCGCCCAGAACTCGTAGTTATACAAGAACGTGTTCTTGGCGTTTTCCGGATCGGTCGGCATATGCGGGGCCATGTCGATCCCCAGATCGGCGTGCTGACCTACCAGCGGAGCCGACGAGGCGCGGGCCGGACCGTACGAGATGTACTTGGCCTGATCCGCCAGACGCTGGGTGTCGGTTGCAAACATGATATAGTCGAGCGCACGCTGCTTGCGCTCATCGCTCAGACCGGCAGGAATGATCCAGCCGTCCAGATCGAACACCTGCGCGTCCCACAGCATTGCGACCGGCTGTTTCTGCTCTTCGATCACGCTGAATAGACGACCATTATAGGTCGAACCCATAACAACTTCACCGTCAGCAAGAAGTTGCGGCGTGTCCGCACCGGCAGACCACCAGACAACGCTGTCTTTGATTGTATCCAGCTTGGCCAAGGCCTGATCCTGACCTTCCGACGTTGCCAGAACGTCATAGACATCATCCTTGGCGACACCGTCACACAGCAGCGCCCATTCCATGTTGTTGATCGGGCGTTTCTCAAGCGAGCGTTTACCCGGGTAGGTTTCCAGATCGAACACCGCACAGATGTCGGTTGGTGGGGTGTCACCTACCAGATCGGTACGATAGCCGAACGTAGTCGAATAGACGATCTGCGGGATAAAGCAGTCGCTGACCAGCAGGTCGCCGAAATCCTCAGAGGCGGGCGTGCCATCCGGAGCTGCTGCCAATTGGCTGTCGAAATCGATCTCGAGGGCCAGACCCTCGTCGCACAGGCGGATCGCGTCCGCCGCCACAACGTCAACCACGTCCCATGTGATGTTGCCCGCTTCGTTCATAGCGCGCAGTTTGGCAACGGCTTCGGCCGAGCTGTCATCGTTCAGAATGGTGATACCGGTCTTTTCCGAATAGGGCTCGTGATACGCCTTCAACTGCGACTTTGAATAGGCACCGCCCCAGGAAACGATGGTCATCTCCTCGGCTGAAACAGTGCCCGCAGCCGTCGCAATTGCAGCCGCAGTGAGCATGATCTTGGTTGGTTTCATGTGTTACTCCCAGTTCATCCCGTTTTATGTGGTGGTCAGCCGATGCACGGGTTTTCACCGGCCGGTCCCTCAGCTTAACCGCACTTGTCCCGCGCGGTTTGGTCTATGCGTCGAGCGCACGACAATCCTGTGCCAGCCAGCCAATATCGATCTCTTGACCGGGGCTCAGGCGTACGGCATCAGGCGCATTTCGAGTTTTGGCGATGAATTCGTTGTTTCCGGCAACGGACATGCGGAACCGGAATACGTCGCCCATGTAAATGAACTCTTCGACCCTTGCTTTCAAAGTATGCGCGTCAGCGCGCAGGCGGTCTTTGTTGAACTCCACACGTTCGGGGCGGATCGAGACTTTGGTCCGGTCGCCTGCCTTGTGGACGTTGATCGGAACAGCGTCGATTTCCGAGCCATCATCCAGGCGTACGACGCAAGTGTTGCCATCGATTGATTTAACAACACCTTCCAACGTATTGTTTTCACCAATGAATTGCGCGACGAAACTGTTTTCCGGCTCTTCATAAAGCTGATCAGGCGGCGCCAGCTGTTGAATGCGGCCATCGTCGAAGACGGCCACACGATCCGACATGGTCAGTGCTTCGGTCTGGTCGTGGGTCACGTAGACTGTTGTGATCCCAAGCTCATGGGCCAGACGCGTGATTTCGAACTGCATATGTTCACGCAGCTGCTTGTCCAATGCCCCCAATGGCTCGTCCATCAAGACCAGCTCGGGTTCGAATACCAAGGCACGTGCCAGAGCTATCCGCTGTTGTTGTCCCCCCGAAAGCTGAGCGGGACGTCGGCCACCAAAGGCACCCATCTGAACCATGTCCAGAGCGCGCTTGACCTTTTCATCCCGCTCCGACTTGCCCAGTTTACGGACTTCCAGTGGAAACGAGAGGTTTTCGGCCACCGTCATATGCGGGAACAAAGCGTAATTCTGAAAAACCATTCCAATACCGCGCTTGTGAGGTGGGATATTGTTGATGGGCTTGCCGCCCAGAAGGATTTCGCCATGTGTGGCAGTTTCAAATCCGGCGAGCATCATAAGGCAAGTCGTCTTGCCCGAGCCTGACGGCCCAAGCATTGTCAGAAACTCACCTTTGGGCATTGCAAGGTTTAGGTCTTTTACGACGAGGTTCTCGCCGTCATAAGACTTCTGTACGCGTTGGAATTCGACAAACGCGGCGTCGTTCGTTGTATCGGCCACAAGACCCCCTGTTACGTCAAATGATTACCCGTCTTCTGCGGATTTCATTGATCTGTATCCGACAGTTAAGACCAAGCGATGTTCACATTGCAACAATGAATTCCGGTTTTGTTGTACAATATCCGGACATAATATCTCATCAGGTATCGTTCAGAACACGCATATGCCACGCAAGCCTTTGATTACTCGACAAAACTGGCTTGCCAATCCGTGCGCGTATCTCGGGAATAGCCTTTTGCGTGCGAAGGTTTGTGCAACTCAGAAAAACCGCATCAACCGACGGGTCCGAGCCCAGTTTCGTGGCGGCGTCGATGACGGATTGCACCGAAATCCGAACAACTTTGGCCTCTTCTGATTCCCCGAATGTCCCAAAAACATCCATCTCCACTCCGCCTTGGGCAAATGCCCGGCGCAGGGGTACGTTTACTTCTTCAATATAGGACGACAGCAGCGCGAATTTCGAAACATCCAAGTGTCGCGCACAGGCCAAAGCAGCACGCAAAGGGTTTGTAACCTCAGCAGCCTGACAGGTCTGCTTGACAAGTTCTGCCACACGGTCGGACCCGATAACCGAGCTTGCAGACGTGCACCCGTATCCGACCACGCGATAAGGTCGCGCACTGGGCAGCAATCCGGCGGCAGCTGGCAGTGCCCTCTCCATTTCCGCAAGGCTTTCCGTCGTCACCTCAATCCCGCTGGGAATACGCGTTACCTAGATTGGATATTTGCGGTCCAAAAAAATACGAGCTGAACTCAGGCTCCAACGTTTCATCGGTTTGTAACACGATCAGACCAATTGCGATCAAAATCACTGAAATACCCATCCCAAACCAGACTTGTATCCGGCATAAGTACATCGCCAAGGTCCAGCGGTGCGGAAGTTGCAGGTGGCATTACATCATTTTGCCACCCTGCTCTGCCCCGCCTGCAAGATACGGCACCCAATCGGCCCCTTCCTCAAGGCAGAGCATCTGGAAGCGGCGAAAAACCGTGTTCAGAGGCACCCCGGCTCGGGCCATCTCGGACACGCGGGTGAAGGCGCGTCCGGCAATATCACAGGCTGTTTGGGTCATGGCAATTTCAGCCTCAGATTTGACCATGCGCAACCGGCGGAGGATACCCTGATCTCCGGTGATGCGACGCGCACCGAGAACGACGCGCATCCGTTCAATGGTCGGGTTGGGCCTTCCCAAAATCGGGTCAGATAGCCGGTAACATAATGTAAGTCATTGTCCGCCGTCAGCAGCAGCGCCGACAAATCCGCGGCTCCCATCGGCTCCTGCGCGCGTTTGGTGCGCGCCTCGAACTCTGCCTGATCGAACCCTCTCATTCCGCGATCTCCGACAGAAAGCATAACACGCGTGAGTGTTCGTCGATCCCCATGGCATTCCGTGCGGTTTCGTTCATAACCGCCGCAAGGCCTGCCCCACCGGATGCCGTGGTGGCCAGCCCGATCTTAGCCATCGCGTCAAGCTTTGCTGCCACATCGTCATCTGAAAGGGTCAGGAACAGGTCTGCATCGCGGGCCAATCCGTTTAACGCGATCAACGACGGTTCCTTGCAATCCAGACGCCCCATGATGCTGTCCGGGCCATCCGCGAAAACACATTCTCCGGCAGCTATGCTGGCCTGCAACGCAGGTGCCACTTCGGGTTCAACCACAACGATCTTCGGTGCGTCGCCCCAGGTTTTTCGCGCATAAGCCGCAACAGCTCCAGCCAAACCGCCCACACCTGCTTGCAACAGAATATGCGTC
>NZ_JBXWSG010000006.1:0-78840 GCF_059613305.1 Ruegeria sp. BHSB056
CCGGTCGATTCTGAGAATTCTGGCCGAGGATGGGCGCATTTCGGTCGCCGATCTTGCGCGCGAAATCGGTTTATCTAAATCACCGACACAGGCGCGCCTGAAACGGCTTGAAGCAAGCGGGGTGATCAAAGGATACCGGGCGATGCTGGATCCGATCAGATTGGGGCTGGACCACGTTGCCTTTGTCGAGGTGCGCCTGGCCGATACCCGCGAAAAGGCACTGGCCGAGTTCAATGCGGCTGTCCGAAAAACTGCCGAGGTCGAGCAAGCCCATATGATCGCCTCGAACTTCGACTATTTGTTGAAGGTTCGCACGGCCACAATGTCGGAGTATCGCCGTGTTCTGGCTGAAAAGATTTCATCCTTGCCGCATGTCGCCAGCACTTCGACCTTTGTGGCGATGGAGGCGGTTAAGGAAACCGGCAGTTTGGGTGGGTTCGAGCATCAGGCTTGACGGATCAGGAATACGAACCATCCTTGGTGCATGACACACGGTTTCCTCGCTGCTCTTGCTGTTGTTGCCTTGTCCTGCACGGCGCACGCTCAGTCCTGCCCGACCGCTCCGGATCATTCGGAAAGTGTGGAAGCGCTAATCAATCAGGTTCAGAAGGCAGAATCGCAAAGTGATGCGCGCGCCATTTCCAGCCAGATGTGGGAGCTTTGGACCGACGCACCAGATGCGCGTGCGCAAGGCTTGCTGGACCGGGGAATGGCGCGGCGAGAGGCCTGGGATTTACAGGGCGCGTTGGACGAACTTGACCAACTAGTCGATTACTGCCCGAACTACGCCGAAGGCTATAATCAGCGCGCGTTTGTGAACTATCTCAGACAAGACTTCGCTGCTGCCTTGCAGGATCTGAATGTCACGATCGAGTTGTCGCCGAACCATATAGGCGCGCTGAGCGGGCGTGCCTTGTCATTGTTGGGTCTGAAGCGCCTTGACGATGCGCGCGCGGCACTTGCCGAAGCGCTAGAACTTAACCCATGGCTGTCAGAAAGGGCCTTGTTGGAACCTGGCGGTCTTTTGGAACCGCCCGGTCAAGATATCTGACATCAGGTCCTCGAAAGAACCGCAATGGGAAACCGAACCTATTTGCAAGCAAACTGGTCGTGTTGGACCCATCCGAGTTGTTCACTGGCTATCATATGGCATGACTACTGGCTGACGGACGCGTCTATCGACGCTGAGCATCATTGGCGAATACACCAGCGAGGCGCTGATGATCCGTGTCGATCGCAAGTTCAACTCAACCGATGCGCTGAATGCTTCAACGACCGGTTCCGGGATGAGCTGCTCAACGGTGAAATCTTCTACAGCCTAAGGAAGGCGCAAATCCTGATTGAGCAATGTCGTGTCCACTATCACTCCGTCAGGCCGCACAGCGCGTTGGGCTACCGCCGGCCTGCGCCCGAAAGCATCGTCCCGATAGACCAGAGGCCCACGGTGCAGTAACAAACAAACCGGACCACCCGAAAGGGGCACGCCGCCGAAGGCGCTGAAGGCGGCAATGCTGACCCTTCTTGAATATCCTGCCGAACACAATGTGGGCCACCTGTACAAAGCCAAACCCGATTTGGCGGCGCATTATAAATGCTGTGATCCAACCAACTCTTTCAATCCGGGGATAGGAAAGATGTCCAAGGCGCGAAACTACCGGTGACTATGTCACATGGGATTTGGGCGCGTGTGATAGGCATCCAGCAGAGCCTTGCCGTTTTCATAGAACGCAGTTTCGCCAACCAGTTCTGTGACACCGTAGCGATCCAGCTCGGCTTTCACATCTGGCTCGACCAGCGTGAAAACCAGCCGTATCCCCTTGGTTCGTAGGAAGCTGATTATACTGCGCAAAGTGAACCCGGCTGTGAAATCGACAACATCAATTGCCGAGGCGTCGATGCAGAACCATGTCAGTTTTCCGTCTGCGTTCTGAACGATTGTTGTGACTTCTTCTGTAAGTATTTGCATGTTCGCGTAGTACATACCGTGGGAAAACCGATAGATTACCAGACCGGGCTCGAACTGGTTTGGTGCTTCCAACCCCTTTGAACGCCAGCCACCGGACTCGGTGCGCAATACGACCGAATTCTTTGGGTGGTATCCCCGGCGCGTGTGGTCGACCAAAGACAAGACCATGGCAAAAACGACGCCTTGCTCGACCCCAACCAGAACGACCACGGTGGCGGTTGCCGTGGCAACCCAGAATTCAGACCGGGCCTGCCTGTAAATTGTTGTCATTCCATGCAGGTCGATCAGCTTGAGACCGATCAGGAAAACGATGGCCGACAATGCTGCTGTGGGCAGAAAGGCTAAAGGCTTGGTCAGGAACAGGATAACCAACAGGACTATTGCCACTGTTGTTAGTTGGGCCACCTGGCTGCGCCCTCCGGCGCTGGCGACCATCTCGGTCTTTGTTGGGCTGCCATTGACCACGAATGTCCCCGTGAAGGCCGCTCCGAAATTCGCAAGACCCAGTCCGATCAGATCGGTATTCTCATTGAACGTCTCGTTATATTTTGAGGCGTATGCCCGTGATGTGGCGGCGCTTTGTGCCAGAATAACTACGAAGATGGACAGGGCCGTGGGTAGCAGTTGTTTGAACAGGACCCAGTTCCACTGCACGTCCGGGATCGAGAACGAGGGCAAGCCGCCGGAAATCTCTCCCAATACTGAAATTCCGGAAGTGTCGAATGAAAAGGCCCAACTGCACAGGACTACCCCGACTATGGCGACCAATGGCCCAGGAATCTTGTGTGACAACCTTGCGCAACCTAAGACGGTGCCCAACACGGCTGATGAGACGATCACGGTCGGCCAGTTGACGTTGGATATGTTGAGATAGAGGTCCTTTAACCTGGCAAGTGTTCCGTGCCCAGCGGATTCGATCCCCAACAATCCAGGGATTTGACCCGTTGCAACCTGAATGCCCACGCCGGTCAGAAAGCCGACCAAAACCGTTCTGGACAGAAAATCGGCAAGAAACCCCAGCCCGATGACACGCGCAGCAATCAAAAGCATGCCAGCCATAAGCGCCAGCAAGGACGCCAGTGCCAGATACTCAGACGTTCCGGACATCGCCAAGCCCGCCAGTCCCGAGGCGGTGATGGCTGCTGTCGCCGAATCAGCGCCGACAACAAGGTGTCGGGACGATCCGAACAGCGCAAACAGAGCCATGGGAATCAGGATCGTATACAGCCCGGACATGACCGGAGTGCCGGCGATTTTGGTGTAACCCATGACTTCAGGGATCGCGAGGCAGGCAAAACTCAGACCAGCCAGCATTTCCGCCGGAAGGCGCGCGCGGTCAACAGGCAGAATGCCCTGCAGGATTTGCAGACGCGCCGCTCTAAGATTTCTGTCCTGTTTTTCCATGGGTTACCCTATACCCATTCAACCAGCGAACCGAATGTTCGAACCGTCAGGCTATCTTATAGGCAAATTATCACAGGTAAATTGGGTGGCTTGATTTGCTGTATTTCCCAGTTTTTAAGTTATTTTCGCCGAACTACGGGAATCCCCCAATTTCGCAAACTGCCGATCAGGGGTAAACATGACCTACCGTACTTACCACACACAAACACGGTATTTACTTTCCCCGATGAGGGGCTGGTCACACCCCCTCGGCCGGCCCCTCTTAACTTTTAGGGGTTCGCGAAGGCCCAACTCACTCGTTTGAAAACTGACATCGTGTGAACGTACTTAGTTTTGGATCAATTTGGCCACGAGTGTCGGCAGTGTTTCAGATGCACTGTAAGCAACGGTGTGCGGTATATTGGCCACCAGGGTTTTGCGGTACCCTTCCGTGAACAGCAGAAACGGTATCTTGGCGTTTACAGCTGTTTCTGCGTCGACCTCGCTGTCGCCGACATACAAGCGTGTGCCCGAGGTCCCAATTGCTTTGAAGCTTTCCAGCAGGTGGCCCGGATCCGGTTTGCGAATTGGCAATGTATCACCGCCGAAAACAACGTCGAAGAACCGGGATAGGTTGAGCGCCTCCAGCACGTGACGTGCGGGTGCTTCGGGTTTGTTGGTGCAGATACCAAGAACGCAACCCATCTGTTTCAGTGTTTCCAGGGCTTCGGGAACCCCGGGATAAGGCACTGTCGTTGCACTGACCGCCGCATTGTAGTGTTTCAGTGTCTGTTGCGTCAGTTCCGTGTGGCGGTCCATGGGCAAATCACAGTGTCGCATCAAACGCTCGACCAGTTTGGGAAGGCCATTGCCAACAAACCCTCTGATCACATCAACGGGTACAGGATCGTGACCGACGCCATTCAGCGTTTTATTGGCCGCTGCTGCCAGGTCCCCGACGCTGTCGACCAACGTTCCATCCAGATCAAAAACAACTGCTGCGGTCACGTTTTGCTTGCCTCTCAATACCTGTCTCAAGTCTTAACTCGTCGTTTTCAGGGGCGCAATCTGCTCAATGACGCCTGATTTGAAACAATGCTTGACATTTCTTACCAAAATAATCAGGTTTAATGTCAGAAACAGGAAGCCAACCCTCTCGGGTCAGCCAGATAAAACGAAACGCAACAGGTATGGCACCATGCCGACTAGCTCTGGAGATGCCCCGATGAACGTACAGAACCCGACCCCAACCCAAGGTTATGCTGTCTCGATGCTGCCTGCGCACAAGGCCGAGGATTTGACCAAGGGTGGCCACCTGGCCCATATCGAGTTGGGCGACCAATTGTATACCCTGCGCATCACCCGAGCAGGTAAACTGATCCTGACGAAATGAGCGCGCATTCAATGCGCGGCGGTGCCGCGGTCGGCCGTCTGGCGGACCTTGATCCAGTCGAAGCGGGTGCGGTGATGTATCTGCGGATGTGGAGCCAGGGCGAAAGTGGTCGCGCTGATGTCGCGAGCGATTTTTGCATAGCGCTGGGATCAGATTATGGGCGTGCCGCCATGCTGACGCTGGATCGTCTGTGTTCTCTTTGCGCAACGCATTGTCGACGCCCGTTAATCAGGCACGGTATGGGTTGTGCATGTCTGGGCGCGGATGAGAATTGTTTTGCCCAAATGGTTGCCGCCGCATCCGAAGGGGCACGCGAAGACGCGATGATGATGGCGTCACTGATCGTGCGCCCGGATTTTGCGCCTGCTCTGGCATCCTTGTCGGAGGAACTGGGCCTGACGCTCCGGCGTATGACAACGGGAAATGGGGTTCCGACAACAGGCCACGATACCCTCTCTGCCGTTTTGCATTGACTGTGCTTGCGGGTCGGTCAAACCCCGGCAATGCACCGGGGTTTATCCTTCAGCAGCACCCACATCCCGCGTGGTGATGGTCGTGATCGCAAACCGGGGCAGGGGTGAAGTCACCGATCTCGGACAGCACGTCCCTTAGGGCCCACAGGATCATGTCCACATCCTCGGCCTCAATCGTCAGCGGGGGGCGGATTTTCAGAATGTTGTCCTTTGGTCCCTCGCTGCCGATCAGAATACGGTGATCGCGCATCCGGTTTTTGACATAGCTGCAAATTTCGCTGCCTTCGCTTCCGTCAGGATTGATCAGCTCAACACCCAGAAACAGTCCCATACCCCGCACGTCGCCAACGCAACCAAAGTCGCCTTCGATCCGGCGCAGCCCCGCCATCAGGCGCTCACCCATCAGGCGGGCATTGTCCTGCAGGCCTTCGTCATCGACGATGTCCAATACTTCCTTGCCGATCCGGCAAGACAGAGTCGATCCGCCAAAGGTCGAGAAGAACTCGATCCCGTTGTTAAAGCTGTCGGCAATCGCCCGCGTCGTAACCAAAACGCCCAGAGGGTGCCCGTTACCAATGGGTTTACCCATCACCACGATATCGGGAAGCGCGCCTTGATGCTCAAAGCCAAAGTAATATTCACCCAGGCGACCCAGACCGGTCTGTACCTCATCTGCAATGCAGACACCCCCGGCGGCGCGGATTTTTTCATAAACCGCAGGCAGGTAGCCCTTGGGCGGAATAATCTGTCCACCGACAGACGGGAAAGTTTCGGCGATGAACCCGGCCAGACCCTGACCCCGGTCCTGCAAAGCCGCAATGGCCGGGTCCACAAGATCAGCAAATTTCTGCGCCCGATCCGCATCGTCACGCTTGAATGACCCGCGATAGTCATCAGCAACCTCAACCAGTTCAACCCAGTCGGCTTTCCCGATGCCGCCCGGTTTGTTGAACTTGTAGGCCGAGATCGCCACAGCCGCATTCGTATTGCCGTGATAGCCATGGTCTGGCGTCACGATCCCTTTGGCCCCGGTATGGGCGCGGGCAAGCCGCAGGGCCAGTTCGTTGGCTTCAGTTCCGGAATTGACGAAGAAACAGACCTCGAAGTGATCGGGCAGTTTAGACAGGATCTTGTCGGCAAAAGCTGTCTGTGCCGGATGCAGGTACCGTGTATTCGAGTTCATCCGCTTCAACTGGTCCGCTGCCACGGCCTGAATACGCGGATGCGCATGACCTACGTGCGGGACGTTGTTATAGGCGTCCAGATAGGGGCGGCCCCATTCGTCAATCAGGTGATGTTTCCACCCGCGTACGAGCATGACAGGGTCATCATAAGTCAGCGACAGGTTGCCGCCAAAGTGATCGCGGCGACCCTGCAGGATCGCCTGTTTGTCTGTGGGTTGGTAGAAAACCTTGTCATCCGGCAGGTTCAGTAAGGCCGCCGGGTTCGGGCAGACTGCGTGCCACAACTCCATCTCATCCGGATCGCCGACACCGGGCCAATCCGCCTCCATGCCATTGGTTGTCAGCGCCAGCTGGAAATGCACATGCGGTGCCCATCCGCCATTCTGGCTGGCGTCGCCCAACCGGGCGAACGCCGCCCCCTGTGCCACCGGATCGCCGGGTTTCAACCGGTCACAGCATTCCGGGTCCAGATGACCGTAGAGTGTATAGAACGGATCGCCCTCGGGTGTTTCATGGTGCAGGATAATCACCCCGCCGTAATCGAGGTGTCGATCTCGGTTCTCGACCACTTCGACCCGCCCGCTCATTGGTGCGTGCAGCACCGTCCCTGCGGGTGCAAACACATCCACCGCCAGATGCACTGTTCGCCGGTCCGAGGCTTTCCATGGCCCTTTGCGAAATCCTGGCTCGGCATAAATCAGGCGGGGTTCGTTGTAATAGCCCAGCCACAGCCCTTCGCCGTATTCTTCACCAACATGTGCGGCCTCGGCCAATGGCATGTGGAAAGGGTTCTGGGGCCACACACAATTTTCAACCGACAACGACCCCATAGGAACATCGCTTAGGTCCTGACCGAACAGTTGGGAAAACCGGCCGCGATGTTCTTGCAGATACGCATGGATGCGTTCTGCGCCGTCCACGACCGGCAGCCCGCACGCTGCCCGAAGACGCGCAGACATCAGTCCGCCGTTGACGGATGCATTCTCAAGAAACCGCCACGCAGGTGCCTGCGAGATTGTCACATATGGATCGTCCGGGTTTTCGACCGCCATCAGGGTCGAGTTGAGGACAGATACTGCCAGTCGCATCCGCAGCAGAGGCCAGATCAGGTCGATCTCCTCGGCTTGCAGTCGGTTTGCGGCATGGTACCCCCGTATGAGAGCAGTTAATGCCCGCTCGGGTCTGGCATGATCTAGCACCACATAGGCCCCGGCGATTGCAAGGTCACAGACGCGCGGTGCTGCACACATGTCACCCAGATCAATCAGGCCGGAAACCCGCCTCCGCTCGCCCAATTCGCCTTCAACCAGAACGTTATAATCATTGGCGTCGTTGTGAATGGCCTGTTTCGGCAGGCCCTCAAGCCTATCCGTGATCGCCGTGAATTCGTTGCAGATATCCCGAAGCAACGCCCGACGCGCGGGATCGCTGATGGCGCCCAGCTTGTCATTGATCCAACTCGCTTGCGTCAGGTCCCATTTGAAATCTGGGCGGTGCAAAGCTTCATGCTGAAACCCCTCCAGCGCGCGATCTGTTGCGCCCACAACACGACCCAATTTCAGGATCAGCTCTTCGGATTTCGGGTTCGCTTGTGCATAGCAGCGCCCGGGCAGGCGTTCCTGCAACCACACCAGCCGCGATTTCCCTTCGGAATCGGAAATTTCCGGCAGCGTCGCGCCGTTCAACGACGGGAATACCTTGGGAAACGGCAACCCCGGTGCTTCCGAGGCGATATGCGCAAGCGCTTCGATCTGAAGATCTACCAGACCCGCTTCGCACCCCGCGCGCATGACTTTCAGCACATAGTCTTGGCCATTTGTGGCCTGCGCCAGAAAGTTCAGATCATATTCGCCATCCAGCCGGGTCAACCGTGCGTCCAGCCCCCAGTTTTGGCGCAGCGCGTCCGCCCAGAAGTTCACCAAGTCGCTCATGTCTTTCTCCGTCCCGCTCATCCGGGACCCTCTTCATCTGGCCGAAAATATCCTCGGGGGTGAATTGGCCCAAAGGGACAAGAGGGGGCAGACAGCCCCCTGACCCCTCAATCCAAGGCACGCAAACGTTTGAACAGCGATGAGGTATCCCATCGCCCGCCGCCCAGTTTCTGCACGTCCTTGTAGAACTGATCGACCAGAGCGGTCACCGGCAGAGACGCACCGGTCTCATTGGCGGTATCCAGACAAATCCCCAGATCCTTGCGCATCCAGTCGACAGCAAAGCCATGTTCGAATTGATCATTCAGCATGGTTTCATACCGGTTTGCCATCTGCCAGCTGCCTGCCGCACCCTGGCTGATCACCTCAACAACAGCCTTTCCGTCTAAGCCCGCTTTTTCGGCAAAGTGCAATGCTTCACTGAGACCCTGAACCAGACCGGCAATCGCGATCTGGTTGCACATCTTGGTCATCTGGCCCGCGCCGCTGGCTCCGAGGCGACGGCAGATTTTGGAATAGACGTTCATAACCGGCTCAGCCGCATCGTAAGCTGTCTGGTCGCCGCCACACATAATTGAGAGAACGCCGTTTTCAGCGCCGGCCTGACCGCCCGAAACCGGGGCGTCCACAAAAGCGATACCCTGAGATAGGCCAGCAGCGTAAAGCTCGCGCGTGACCTTTGCTGAAACCGTCGTATGGTCGACAAAAATGGCCCCGTTGGACATTCCCTGAAACGCGCCATCCTCTCCGGTGCAAACCGCGCGAAGGTCGTCGTCATTGCCGACGCAGGCCATGACAAACTCAGCACCCTTGACGGCGCCTTTCGGAGTGGTCGCCATTGCGCCGCCATGCTGCGCGACCCAGGCCTCGGCCTTGGTGGTCGTACGGTTGTAAACGGTGACGTCATGGCCTGCGGTTTGCAGATGTCCGGCCATGGGATAGCCCATGACACCAAGGCCAAGGAACGCGACTTTTGCCATTTTGTGATCCTCTCCGCTGTTCGGTCGGCTTCCGCGAAACAGGCCTGACCAAAATCTCTGGCGAAGACAAAGCAAAGCTGCGCCCAAAGGGCAACCCCAAGTCAGCCTTTCCCACCCAGATCCCGCAGGATCGGGCAATCGGGCCGGTCGTCCCCGGCGCAGGCGTCGATCAGGTGGCTTAGCGTATCGCGCATGGCGTTCAGGTCTGCGATCTTGGTTTCGATCTGAACAAGATGGTCGCGTGCAACTTGTTTCACGTCGGCACTGGCACGGGTTTCATCTTCGTAGAGCGCCAGCAGGGTCCGGCAATCCTCGATGGTGAACCCAAGCGCCCTGGCGCGGCCCAGAAAATTCAGCTTATGCACGTCCTGGTCGCGAAACCGGCGATAGCCATTGTCGTCGCGCATCGGTTTGATCAGGTTGATGTCCTCATAATACCGGATCGTCTTGGCGGGCAGGCCGGTGCGGGCGGAAACATCTCCGATGTTCATGCGTGCACCTCTTTGGTGGCCGTACCTGATGTTTCCGGCACGCTGGCGCGAATACGGCGCAGGCGCAGCGCGTTTGAGACCACAAAAACGCTCGACAGTGCCATTGCGCCAGCTGCCAGTGCAGGGGACAGCAGATAGCCGCCAAACGGGTACAGCGCACCGGCAGCCACCGGTATCAGTAGGACATTGTATCCGAAGGCCCAGCCTAAATTCTGGCGAATATTCTTCATTGTCCGGCGACTGATCTCGGTCGCATTTGCGACACCACGCAGATCACCAGACATGAGGACAACGTCGGCTGTTTCGATGGCTACATCCGTTCCGGTTCCGATGGCGATGCCGATATCAGCCGCCGCCAGAGCGGGGGCGTCGTTGATCCCGTCACCGACAAAGGCCAGCACTCCGAACCGGTCCCGCAAGGCCGTGATTGCGTCTACCTTGCCATCAGGCAGTACCTCGGCAGTGACATGATCAATCCCCAGCCGGTCGGCCAGAGCCTGCGCCGTGCGCGCGTTGTCACCGGTGATCATGGCCACGGTCAAACCCATCTGGTGCAACCGTTTCAGCGCCTCCACTGTGCCGGGCTTGATCGGGTCGGAAACGGACAACGTGGCCGCCGCCTGCCCATCCAGAGCGACGAACAGAGGGGTTGCCCCTTGGGCGGCACGCGCTTCGGCCTCATCCGCCAGGGGTCCAAGTGTAATCCCACGCTGCTGCATCAGTCGGTGCGACCCGATCAATACGTCGCGGCCTTCGGCCAACCCTTGCAGGCCGAGCCCGGTAAGCGAACGGACATCCGATGCCTCTGGCAGTGTCGAGGGGCCCGCGCGGGTGATGGCGGATGCGATCGGGTGTTCCGACCGTGCCTCAAGGGCTGCGGCCAGTCGCAAAACCTCCTCCCGGTCAAACCCCTTCGCCGTTGTCACGCTGTCCAGTTCGGGGCGTCCCAGCGTCAGGGTTCCGGTCTTGTCCAACGCGATGACGCGCGCCTGCTGAAGCTGTTGCAACGCATCACCCTTGCGGAACAAAACCCCGAGTTCTGCCGCCCGCCCGGTGCCCACCATGATCGAGGTTGGGGTCGCCAACCCCATTGCGCAGGGGCAGGCGATGATCAGAACTGAAACACCCGCGACAAGCGCCAGAGGAAGGGCCGGGCTGGGGCCGAAGATCAACCAGAGCGCGACGGTGATCACTGCAACTGCGATGACCGCAGGAACAAAGCGATAGGTAATCCGATCCACCAGACCCTGGATCGGCAGCTTCGCGCCCTGCGCCTGCTGCACCATACGAATGATCTGTGCCAGAGCCGTGTCGCCGCCGACGCGGGTGGCGCTTACTCGTAAAGCGCCGGTGCCATTGACAGTACCACCGACAACAGGCGCGCCAACCGACTTGCCAACGGGTACAGGCTCGCCCGTGATCATGCTTTCATCGACGTAAGAGGTACCTTCGACCACTTCGGCATCCACCGGTACACGCTCGCCGGGGCGGATGTGCAGGATATCTCCGACAACAATTTCGGCGATTGGCCGGTCCTGTATCTGTCCATCCAGTTCGACCCGCGCGGTTTTTGGTTGCAAACCCACCAGTTTTCGGATCGCAGCACCTGTTTTGCCTTTGGCACGCGCCTCCATCAATCGGCCGAGAAGGATCAGAACCACGATCACCGCGGCCGCTTCGAAATAGACATTGGCGGTACCTTGCGGCAGCAGGCCGGGCGCGAATGTGGCCGTGACCGAATACAGATAAGCTGCGCCGGTCCCAAGCACTACCAACGCGTTCATGTCCGGCGTGCCCTGCAACAGCGACGGGATTCCTTTGCGGTAAAACACACGGCCCGGTCCGATCAGCAAAGCCGAGGTCAGGGCAAACTGAATCAGATGGCTCGTCTGCGTTCCAATGGTCGCCTGTATCCAATGGTGGAAGACGGGGATCATGTGCCCGCCCATCTCAAGAATGAATACGGGCAGGGCTAGTGCCGCTGCCAGTATTGTGGAACGGACCAGCCGCTGAATTTCATCGTCTTCCCGGCTTTCTGGTTCCGCAACGCCTTGGATACGCGCGGGGTATCCAATTTCGGTAACAACCTGGGCCAGCGCCTCGGGTGTAGTTGCCGCTATAGCATAAGTTACCGTGGCCGTCCGAGTTGCCAGATTGACCTGTGCTTCGATCACACCAGCGGTGGATGCCAACGCGCGCTCGATCTTGCCAACGCAGGATGCGCAGTTCATGCCCTCGATACTCAGATCCGCTTCACTAGTTTCAGCCGGATAGCCAGCTGCATCCAGCGCCGCTGTCAGTGCCGAGACCGGCCCGTCAAATGCCACCTGCGCTGTTTTGGTCGCGAAATTGACCGAGGCCGCATCAACACCAGACACATCACGCAGTGCAGCCTCGACACGGCCCACACAGGATGCGCATCCCATGCCGGTGATTTTCAGTTCTGTCAGTGCTTCTTGCGCCATGCGACTCATCCCAAGTGGTTTTCTGCCCTCCAGATGGGGGTTCCAGTGACGGGAAGGTCAAGGGGGTCGCGGCGAAATTCTACGACCCGGGCCCGCGCATGTTACGCTCCATTAAGCGCTGATACTGGCGTGGTGACAGTCGGTTGAACCACCACGATATGTGTGCAACGCGACCGACCGGGATCATGGGCTGCGATTTGTCCAGTCCGCGCAGGATCGCCATGGCGGCACTCTCGGGGCTCATTTCGTCCATTCCGTCCTTGGCCGATCCGGGGCGCGCGGTTCCATCGGGTTGCTCCATTGCGTTGCCGGGGTTGGTGGCCACAAAAGACGGCGCTGCAATCTGAACCTGAACGCCATGTGGCTTTTCTTCGGATCGAAGCGATTTGAAAAAACCCTCAAGCGCGTGTTTCGAGGCAGCATAAGCCGTGCGATGGCAGAGCGGAGCGAAACCAGCCACCGACGAGATAGCCAGATGCGTTCCCTTTGACGCGCGGAGAGGCTGCAAGAATACGCGGGCCATTTCAACGGCTGCGAAATAGTTGACTTCGAACAATGCACGGTGACTGGCCGCGTCAGCCTGATCAAACCCCCGAATTTGAGTAACCCCGGCGTTGTAGATGACCAGATCAATACTGTCGCTGGACGTGATCGCCCTTTGAGCCGCGTTGGCAAGCTGTTCGGGGTCAGTCAGATCACAGGCAATTGGCAGTTGGTTCGGTTCTGTTTGCAGATCGGACACATCAAGGTCCAACAGCACCACCCGCCACCCACGGGCTTGCAGTGCACGGCTCAAAGCTTGTCCCAAACCGCCCGCACCGCCAGAGATGACTGCGGTCTTCATAACCCGGCCTGCCGTTGCCAGAGCGCAAAAACCTCGGCGCTGGATTTTTCGGGCACATAGCCGAATTCAGATTTCAGGGCGGAATTATCCAGAACTGGCCGATATTGAAGGAACCGTACCTGTTCCGGCCCATAGCGAGATAAACCCAGTGGGCGCGCCACGGCTAGGGCCGCTTTCAGCACCCATGCGGGCAGACGCAGAACCGGTTTTCCCATAGCGTAGGCCATGTCGGTCACGCCCATCGTTCCGTCACCGGCGACGTTGTATATCCCGGCTGGCCCGTCGGTTGCTGCGCGCTGAAGGATGCGTGCCAGATCCTGGGTCCAGATAAAGACAAACGGGCTTTCGCTGCGGGACACCGCCAGCAAACGGGGTTTGCGAAACAGGGCGGTGATCTGGTTTTCGGTTCCAGCCCCCAGAACCGTTCCAACGCGCAGAACAACCTGCTCAAGATCCGGGGCGGCACTGCGGGCTTCGGCCAAAATCTCTTCGACCTGACGCTTGTGATCTGAATAGGGAAACTCGGGGTTGCCGCGCAATGGGTCGTCTTCGCGCAACGGCACAGGACTGTCTGCATGATATCCATAAGCGGCACCGGAAGACGTAACGACCAATCTGCGCACCCCGTTTGCGATAGCGGCATTCACCACATTGCGCGTGCCTTCGACATCGACAGCATAGGCTGTCGCGCGCCCCATCTTCGGTGGCGGCGTCACGACAGAAGCCAGATGCACGATCACATCCGGTTTCACATTGCCAATCACACGTGCAGGAGCGTCGGTTGTAACATCCATGGTCAAAAATGAGACGTCTTCCGGCAGGTTATCCGGGCGTTTCAAATCGGTTGCAAAGACCTTGTGCCCCACAAGTTCGGGTAACAGCGCTTGCCCGACCATCCCGGCAGCGCCGGTTATCAGGATGCGGGTCATCGCGCAGCCTCGGTTCGCGCCATGACCGACGCCAAAGCCAGGCCCGAGATAGCGTGCCATACTCCCCAGAATGCAGCGACCACGGCCATGCCGCCCAGACCGTTGAAGAATGCAAAGATCAGGACGAGCCCAAGTCCGGAGTTCTGAATTCCTGTCTCAA
This sequence comes from Ruegeria sp. BHSB056, assembly GCF_059613305.1. NCBI lineage: Bacteria > Pseudomonadati > Pseudomonadota > Alphaproteobacteria > Rhodobacterales > Roseobacteraceae > Ruegeria > Ruegeria sp. BHSB056. The sequence continues at coordinate 14,200 of NZ_JBXWSG010000006.1, forward strand.
TGGTGATGGCGCGGCGATCAAAGGGGGACAGCCGGGTCAGAGTGGCCACAACCCAACCGACCCCCAGCGCCAGGGCGTTGTGAAGGATCACAAGCCCGGCAACAGCCCCGGCAAACCCAAGGAAAAACCCCCAGTTGGCAGCCAGAGCAAGTACGATAAACCCAGCAAAGATACCCATCGACAGAAGTTGCAGCGGTGCGCGTAAACGTGCCGTCAAGGCGGGGAGGCGTTGATTCAGCGTAATTCCCAGAACCAACGGCAGGATCAACATCAGACCGACCAGGATCGCGATCTGCATTGGGTCGATCTGGGTCTGTTGCAGGATTGCGCGGGTTGGTTGGTAAAGCCCGCCCCAAAGCGCAATATTGAAAGGTGTCATAAAGATCGCACAGATGGTGGCGAAGGCTGTCATCGACACCGAAAGCGCTGCATTTCCGCCCGCGCGGTGGGTAATGAAGTTCGAGATATTGCCCCCTGGGCAAGCCGCCACAAGGATCAGGCCAAGCGCAATTGATGGTTGCGGTGCTGCAATCCACACCATCACAAAGGTCAGTGCTGGCAGGACGACGAGTTGTGAAAACAATCCGACAATCACAGGTTTGGGTGCGCGCCTTAACCGGTCAAAATCCCGAGGCGTCAGGTCGATGGCAATCGAGAACATCACGATTGCCAGAATAGCATTCAACAGCGTCAGAGACGCCGGACTGAAATTCAGTGTGATCTGGTCAATATCAATCATGCGGCGGCCTTCCGCAGCCGGTCGATCCAGCCGGTGACAGCCCTTCTGTAGGTATTCTTATCAACGTAATAGGCCATGCGGGGCAGGTCGATATAGTTCATACCTCCGGTGGCGCGCGTATAGTCTTTTTGCTTTTCTTCGTGCAGATCGGCTGCCACGGGGCAGCCGTTTCGAAGCCCCTTAATGTAGCGCGCCACCATCTCGGCTTGCTCGTGCCTGCCCTGCCAGCCCAGGCCCGTGGCCTCGACCATGCCCAGCACGAACAGATCGTCCCGTTCGGGATGTATCGTGTTCAAATACAGATGCGGGGCATCGCCGCGCCAGTTCAGCAGGTCCTTGTCGATAAACGGGTAGTGCAGTTTATATCCGGTCGCGGCGAGGATCATGTCATAGTCGTCGCAGGAGCCGTCCTTGAAATGCACGGTGCGGCCTTCCAGCCGGTCGATATCCGGGCGAATGCTCAGATCGCCATGACCTGCGTGATACAGAACCAGTGAATTCACTACGGGGTGACTTTCGTACAGCTTGTAATCCGGTTTGGGAAAGCCGTATTTCTGCGGATCACCGACAAACCAGCCAAGGATCAGGCTGTCGACCTTACGCTTCAGCCACATCGGCAGACGGATCTTTCCGCCCATTGTGTCAGCGGGTTTGCCAAAGACGTGTTTCGGAACGAAATAATACCCGCGCCGCATCGACAGATCGCAGCGTTTCGCGTGATGGATGGCGTCGACTGCGATGTCACAGCCGGAATTGCCTGCGCCCACGACCAGCACACGCTTGCCGTCGAATTGGCTTGGGTACCGGTATTGCGAGGCATGGATCAACTCGCCGTCAAATGTACCTGGAAAGCTGGGTACATTCGGTTCCGACAGGGTGCCGTTCGCAATGAGTACGCCGGCATATTCGGCCTGATGGTCGCCATCCTCATCCCGCCAGCTCACGCGCCAACCGTCACCCGGATTGCCCAGCGGAGTGATCTGAGTGACTTCCGCGTTGAATCTGAAACTATCACGCAACCCGAAACGATCCGCAAATGCGCGGAAATAGTCGCGCATCGCCCGGTGCGAGGGGTACTCGGCGACCGCGTCATCCATGGGGAAATCTGCAAATTCGGTCATGCGTTTGGACGAGATCAGGTGCGCTGACTCGTACATGGTTGATCTTGGGGCATCGATGTCCCACAGACCGCCCACATCCGAATGCAATTCAAACCCCTGGAATGCGATCCCCTGTTCTTTCAGCACCTTGGCCGCGGCCAAACCCATTGGCCCCGCCCCGATCAGGGCGAATGCGTCGCGCGTTTCTGTCATGAACCCTCCCAAAGTTCGTGAGGTTTAAATTGAACGAACGACCAAAATAAGGCAAGATGAATTTCATGACGCTGAAAAACGTAGATAAACCAAGACAAAGGGCACCGTCCAAGCGGTCTTTGGAAACCAAAGCGCGGATCATGAATGCGGCCGAATCCGTCTTTGCCGAACGCGGATTCGAAGGCGCGTCAATCCGCGATATCGCTGCGCTTGCAGGCGTTCAGGTTGGCCTTGTTCATCACCATGGCGGCGGCAAGGAGGAGCTGTTTTTTCGAGCGATCGAACGCCGTGCGGGCAAGCTGGCACAAATCAGAACCGATGCGCTGGCCAAAGCAAGAAAAGCAGGCCCGCTAACATTGCGCAGCATTCTGGACAGTTTTATCCGGCCTTATGTGGAACTGGCAGAAACAGGCGGTTCGGGATGGATGGCGTATGGGCGCCTCGTGGCGCATGTCTCGGTCGATCCCCGCTGGCGCGATATCGCGGCTGAGTGTTTCGACCCGACCGCCCGGCTTTTTATCGACGAAATCGCTGCGCTTTATCCGGATGTTGACCCTGCGCTGCTGGCCAGCGGCCAGGTCTATTCAGTTTCGGCAATGCTGGCGCATCTCAACAGTGGCTGGCGGGTCGGGGCCCTGTCGCAAGGCGGCGGAGTGTCGGAGGCGGAACGCCTGATCGATTTTTGTGCAGCCGGTATCGAAGCGATGGTTCAGACCAGTCGTGGTTGAACGCGCGGCATTGCTATTGCTGCAAATGGTTGAACAGGATGGTGCTGAACACAGAAGGTGGTGACGTTCGGACGGCGCTGGGTGAGACAAAAAAACCGAACATCATGATCATAAGGATCAGGGCCGCTCCGGCAAGGCACGCCGCAGAAAGCTGAAAGACCGAACGAACCATTGGCTTATTCCCTGTTTATACTCAATAAAATCTGTGGTGTCTTACGCGTCACGAGAGCTTTGACAGCTCTTGTTTCAGCCTTTCATTTTCAGCCTGCAACTGCGCCATTTGCTGGCCCAGACTGTTCAGATGCGGGCGCAGTTCGGCTTCGGTGAAACGCGGCGTGATGTGGCGCGGGCAGTTCCAGTCAAGCGCCTCAACACGTATGATCGCAGCCCGTTCAGCAGGGGCTTCGGCCCCTTCTGGATACAAGCTGGCTGCCGCTGCTTGACCCTCCGTGAATTCGACACGCCCCAGGATCTTTAAACGGCGTTGATTGGCGTAATCCATCAGGATCATCGCGACCCGATCGTTGCCGTCCAGATTCCCGCGCGAGATATACTGTTTGTTACCCGAAAAATCGGCATATCCGATGGTTTGCGGCCCCAGTACTTTCAGAAACCCGACCGGCCCGCCGCGATACTGCACATAAGGCCAGCCTGTTTCAGACACCGAGGATTGATAAAACCCGTCGCGCGCCTGAATGAACTGTTTTTCCGGCTCGCCGATCAGATGGCCCTGTTGCGGGCCATCTTCAATGAATTTGGCATAGGTTTTTGCCGATCCCATCCGCTCCTGATGGGCACGGACGGCAGGGGTGAAGGTCAGTTCGGAAAACGCACGCGGCACGGTAAGTCCTTTCAAAGACCCAGATCAGAAAGCCCGAGATGGTCATCGGGGCGTTCACCCAATGGCCAATGGAACAAGCGGTCGCTTTCGGCTATGGGGTGATCGTTCAGCGAGGCATGCCGATGCGACATGCGTCCGTCTTCGGCAAACTCCCAATTCTCGTTGCCATATGACCGGAACCACTGACCGCTATCGTCGTGCCACTCGTAAGCGTAACGCACGGCGATGCGATTACCGGTAAAGGCCCAGAGTTCCTTGATCAGCCGATACTCCAGTTCCTTGTGCCATTTACGGCTTAGGAAGGCGTGAATTTCGTCATGCCCTGACAGAAATTCCGCCCGGTTTCTCCACTGACTGTCATCTGTGTATGCGGGGGTGACGCGGTCGGGATCGCGGCTGTTCCAGGCATTCTCTGCCATGCGCACTTTTTGCGTGGCAGTTTCCAACGTGAACGGGGGAAGAGGGGGTCGAGACATGGTGCAGGGGGCTTTCAGGTCAGAGAAGCGGCAAGAATGGCCAGTGTCAGAAGAAATGGAACGTACTGAGGGGGGAAAATGCTGGCGCGACGTTTCATCGGTCAAATCCTCTGGTGTACTGATCGGTTAACTTTGCAATAAGGTGTACCGATCTGTTAACTTTTACAAGGGGGAAAGCAGAAAATTTTTCGCGCGGTTCAGGGCGAGTCGTGAGTTCTAATGAAAACAATGCTTTGTGTGAGGCCGGTTGTACTTCATGTTTCGGGGCAATATGTACAGAACGGTACACCATGGAGCCGAATCATGCGTCCAAACAAACGGGATGAACTTGTCAGCAAAGCCCTGAAGGTTTTTTACCGCGACGGGTTTCACGCGACCGGCATGGATAAGCTGGTGGCGGAAACGGGCGTTTCGAAAACGTCGATGTACAAACATTTCCGCACTAAAGAAGACCTGATTGTAGCCGCTCTGCGTCTGCGGGATGAGAATTTTCGCGAGTGGTTCTATCGGCGCATCGAAGAGATGGCAGAAACACCGGCCGGGCAACTCATCGCTAGTTTTGATGCCTTGAAGGAATGGTTCGAGGAAGATGGATTCCGGGGCTGCATGTTCATCAAGGCCGGGGCAGAATATCAGGAAACAGATCATCCGATCCATGTGCAGGCAGCCGAACATAAACAGCTGTTGCTGGAGCATTTCACGTCCGTCGCCGAACAGGCTGGTGCGCGTGATCCTCAGAAACTCGCCAGCCAGATCGTGTTGTTGCAGGAAGGGGCAATCGTGTCTGCGGTTTTGCTCAAGAATTGTGATCCTGCGGAAGACGCCAGGGATGCGGCACAGCAATTGCTGGCATTGGCGCTGACTTAATTTCCTTAAAAACAAGCAGGTTCTTTAAGTTACCTAGCATAGAAACGTTGCGTTGTTCCAAGTCGGAACGCCGCGTCACATGGATTGGCGGGAATCGGGCGGACCGCTAGGCTTTTGCGAAAGACAGTTTGGAGAGCCTTTGATGTCACTTTTCACTTCGACCGCAGCATGGGTCACCGACGAACACCGCATGTTTGCAGATATGGCTGGCCGGTTCATGGATGACGAACTGTCACCGAATATCGAAACCTGGGTTGAAAACGGGGCCGTTGATCGCGACTTCTGGCGCAAAGCGGGTGAAACCGGCCTGATGGCTGGTGCAATCCCCGAAGAATATGGCGGCGTCGGCGGTGGTATGGGCTTTGACGCCATCACTGCGTACGAACAGGGCGCACGGGGCGACGCCGGCTGGGGCTATGGTATTCAGTCGATCGTGACCCATTATCTTACCGCCTATGGCAGCGAAGATCAGAAACGGAAATGGCTGCCCAAACTGGCTTCGGGCGAAATGGTCGGCGCACTTGCCATGACGGAACCTAGCACCGGCTCGGATGTTCAGGCTGTGCGCACAACAGCCGAGAAAGACGGAAACTCCTACCGGCTGAATGGCTCGAAAATTTTCATCACGAATGGCCAGACGGCTGATCTGATCATCGTGGCCGCCAAGACTGACAAGTCCGAGGGCGCGCGGGGTGTGTCATTGATCGTGGTCGAAACCGAGGGGGCCGAGGGGTTTCGCAGGGGGCGCAACCTCAAGAAACTGGGGATGAAGGGCAACGACACGGCCGAACTGTTTTTCGAAGATGTCAAAGTTCCGATGACGAACCTGCTGGGGGCTGAGGAAGGTCAGGGGTTTTATCAGCTGATGAAGCAACTGCCATGGGAACGGCTGAATATCGCGATCATGGCGTTGGGTTCGATCGATTTTGCCATTGCCGAAACGGTAAAGTACGTGCAGGAGCGCAAAGCGTTCGGTCAGCGGGTAATGGATTTCCAGAACACGCGTTTCAAGCTTGCAGAATGCAAGACCAAGGCCGAGGTTCTGCGCAGTTTCGTCAATGACTGTATCGGCAAGCTGGAGGCAGGAGAACTGGACGCGGCAACCGCCTCGATGGCCAAATACTGGGGCTCGGAGGTGCAGAACGAAATCATGCACGAATGCCTGCAGCTGTTCGGCGGCTACGGTTTTATGATGGAATATCCAATTGCCCGCCTCTACGCAGACGCGCGCGTGCAGATGATTTACGGCGGCACCAACGAGGTCATGAAAGAGGTGATTGCACGGTCGCTCGACGTCTGAAGGTATCCGGGCGGCCTCTTGCCTGATGTCATCATCCCTGACGGACTATTCGCTTCTTTTGGACCTCGCAGGCCCGTGCTTGCGGGGTTTTTTCTTTGCTGACCCGACCGCAGTTGCCCACTTGCAAAGGACGTGCAGCGGCATGATGATCCGCCGAAAAGACTCAGAGGTCTGACGTGAACGATCCCGAACAAGCCCTGTGGCGGACCACATGTACCGAAGCAGTCAAAGCTCTGCCGCTGAGCAGCGATACAACCGTTGATCTGGCCATCATAGGTGGCGGATATACCGGGTGTTCAGCTGCCTTGACGGCAGCCCGTACCGGCGCTTCGGTCTGTTTGCTTGAAGCGCAGAAGATCGGGTTTGGCGGGTCGGGGCGCAATGTCGGTCTGGTCAATGCCGGGCTGTGGCTGCCACCGGATGACATTCGCGCGCATATCGGTGCAGAGGCTGGCGATCGGCTGATTGATTTGTTGGGTAAAGCACCGTCAGACGTTTTTTCCCTGATCGAAGAACACGGCATCGCATGTGAGCCCATTCGCAACGGAACCCTGCATTGCGCGCATTCCGCCGCGGGGCTGAAGAACCTGCAAACGCGCCACGCGCAGCTAAGCGGGTCTGGTGCGCCGGTAGAGCTGCTGTCGGCGGATCAGGCCCGTGACCGGACCGGTAGCGATGCTTTCCATGGGGCGTTGTTCGACCCTCGCGCAGGAACCATACAACCCTTGGCTTATGTCATGGGATTGGCGCGTGCCGCGTCTCAGGCCGGGGCGCAGATCCATGAACAAAGTCCAGTGCAGACCCTTCGGCACAAAGGTGGGCAATGGGTGTTGACCACACCGGGCGGGACTGTAAGGGCCAAGTCCGTCATTCAGGCAACCAACGCCTATCACCTTGGATTGCCGGATACTGCACCCGCCTATGTTCCCGTTTATTACTTTCAATACGCAACGGCCCCGCTGTCGCATAATTTGCGCGCCAACATCCTGCCGCAGGCAGAAGGTTGCTGGGATACAGGGCTGATCATGACGTCATTCAGGCTGGATCAGGCGGGGCGGATGATCATTGGCGGCATGGGCGATCTGGGGAATGCAGGCCGCAGCGCGCATACCGGATGGGTCCGACGCAAACTGGCTGAGCTTTATCCTCAGCTTGCCGATCAGCCGTTTGAACAGGGTTGGCACGGTCGCATTGCCATGACCTCGGACCATATCCCGAAAATCACGCAGATTGGCCCCGACGCTCTGGCCGCGCACGGATATTCCGGCCGTGGTATCGGCCCTGGCACGGTGTTCGGTCGAATGATGGCCGAAAGTCTTATTGCAGCTGAGCCTTCGCTTTTGCCCGTTCCTGCGGTGCATGAGCATCGCGAAAGCTGGACGCGCATGCGCCGCGCCTTTTTTGAATCCGGCGCGGCACTGACGCATCTGATAAAAGCGCGGATCTGAAATTCAGACCGAGCGGGTGATGCCACCATCAACCCGGATATTCTGCCCGGTGATGTAGCCGCCCCCTTCGGATGCCAGCAGGGCCACGACCGAGGCGACCTCATCATAACTGCGCCCATAACGCCCCATGGGAATGCGCGCGCGGAACTCTTCTTTTTCGGGCAGGCTGTCAATGAAACCGGGCAGGATGTTGTTCATGCGGATGTTTTCGGCAGCGTATTTGTCCGAGAACAGTTTGGTGAAGGCGGCCAGCCCGGCGCGAAACACGCCCGAGGTCGGAAAGACCGGGTCAGGTTCGAACGCGGCGAAGGTCGAGATATTGATGATCGATCCACCGCCCTGCGCCTGCATGATCGGTGTCACAAGCCGCGTGGGGCGGACCGCATTCATAAAGTAGACGTCCATGCCGGTGTGCCAATCCTCGTCCGTCAATTCAAGGATCGGGGCACGGGGGCCGTGGCCGGCGGAATTGACCAGGACGTCAATGCGCCCCCAATGGGCCATGGCCGCATCAACAAGCTTTTGCAGATCCACCGTAGACTGGTTAGAGCCGGTTACACCGACGCCTCCCAACTCATGCGCCAACGCTTCGCCCTTGCCCGAGGATGACAGTATCCCGACCTTGAAACCGTCGGCGGCCAGCCGCCGAGCGGAATCCGCGCCCATGCCGCTGCCGCCTGCTGTTATAAGTGCTACTTTCTCCATCTGAGATCTCCGTTTTGATTTGGTTTCAGGATGGCGAATGAATTGCGGTTTGACCAATCAGTTTTGTTGAATACTCGTGACCGCGCCCCGTAGCCAAACCTGGCCCCGGTCATGCGTAGCTGACGGCTATCTCAGGTCTGAAGGGACGCTGCGATGGCTTCTAACCGGCCGCGTAACCAGCGGTGGGCGGGGTCATTGGTCGATCTTTGATGCCAGACCATATAGATGGACACAGGCGGGCAGGCGAAAGGTAACGGTGCGCAATCAAGCACGGCCAACGGCCCCTGTTTCATCAGCGCCGTATCTGTCGAGACCAGGTCGCTGCCCTGCACAAAGGCCGGGATCGCGTTGAAATGCGGCAGGGTCACCACCGCTGGCCTGATCTGGCTTTGATCGACGCCACGCATGACGGCGCGCGCGTTTCGGCCATCGGCAAATCGCACCTCGACATGGTCGCTGTGGCAATAGTCTTCCCAACTGTCCGGGGGCGTGCGTTGCGTGGCGTCGTAGAACACCATCAGCGGGCTTTCGATCAGTCTCTTCTGGAAAATATCTGGTCCATCGGGCGGTAGCGGGGTCAGCATCAAGTGGCACCGGTCGCTGCGCAACAATTCGGGGTCGGGCACACCCGATGGGATGAATTCCAACCGCAGGCGCACGCCTTCGGCGCGGGTGTCACGCAGCAGCTGTGGAAAGATCAGCTCGCGTGGCATGTCATTGGTGGCGATGCGGATGTTGATCTGTTCCGACAATGGGTCGAACGGTCGGCCGTCGGTCAGCGCCCGCATTCCGTCCAGCACCTTTTGCGCGGGCTCCTTCAGGGACAAGGCGCGCTCGGTCGGGGTCAGGCCCTGACCGGACCGGACAAACAACGGATCGCCCAGCACCAGCCGGAGCTTGGCCAGCGTGTGGCTGATGGCCGATTGCGTAACCCCCAGCCGATCTGCGGCTTTCGAGACCGAGCTTTCCTCGAGTATCGTCAAAAAAGTGCGCAGAACCTTGCCGTCGAGATCGGTGAAATCGATTTTCTTCATACCGCTTATGATTATGCATGAATGGTTTCGCTGTCCATGACGGGGTAGGGGAGGGATGGCAACAGGAGGCGCATAATGGGAATCCGCTTTTTCTCGGACAAGAACCGGCCCGTTCACATGGGGCGATACCCGTTGGAGCGTTTGATCCGACAAGATACCATGCCGGATTTGTCGCGCGTGCCCGCCATGGGCGAACTGAGTTTCCACCGGCCGGAACGGCCCGACAGCATCGTCAACGCCATGGGCGAGTTTCAGGCGATGCTGGACGCGATCCGCGACGGGTTGGTGAACCCGATTGCATCCGAGATCCCATCAGACCCGCAGGAGCGCGCCAACCATCTGAAGGCATTTGGGTATTTCAACGACGCATCGATGATGGGCTGCGGGCCATTGCCGTCGGATGCACTGCTGGAGGAACCACGCCGCAACCCCGATATCGACCGGCTTGCCCACGCATTGCGCACGCGCCAGACCAAAACGCTGGCCTCTGGGATCGACCTCATCATGGCCGATCTGAAAGACAGTATGGAGGCCGCGCCCAAGCCGATTGACGACCACCGTCACGCCATCGCCTTTCTTTACGAACACAACCGCGACCCGGACCCTTCCGAACCCGGTGCGGACTGGATCATCGATGCGCAGGATCATCGTGCATGCCTGCTGGCAACCGAGAATGCCGTCGTCATCGCCAACTATATCCGACTGCTGGGTTTTGACGCCCGCGCGCACAGCGTGATGTCGACCGAAGTTGATCTGGGCAAGCTGGCGGTCGCCGCCGGGTTGGCTTCGGTCGAGGATGAAGAGGTCGTCGTGCCCTGGCTGGGCAAGCGCTTTGGATTGGCCGCTGTGACGACTGACATGCCGATCGCCCATGACAAACCGCTGAAGCCTATGGCCGATCAACCCTGGTTTCGGACGCAGGGTCCAGCATGGTGGTTGGGAACGGGCTTTGCCAAGAACGCCCTCAACCGTGATCCATATGCCAAACGACGCTATGTGGACGGGGCCCATCCCTTCGAAAAGCTCAAACGGGTCGAGGCCCCGACAACCTATGTCGACGAAGAGAACGTTGCCCGCGTTCCCAAGCGCGCCGACATGTTCGCCCGCGCCCAGTTCGGCGACATGGGGAAGCCATTGCAGGACGCCGCGAAAGGCGGGTACTACGTGCGCAAGGCCGCGCCCAGCTTTGCCCAACGTCGTGCTTTGGGTGCGTTTGTACTGTTGCAGGACGGTGAAAGTGCTGACGCGACCAAGCCAACTGACGCGCAACGCAACGCAGCAAACATCAAGGCTGCGACCTATTTTCTTGGGGTCGATGCGGTGGGTCTCAGCCGGTGCCCAGAATGGGCCTGGTATTCCCATGACGCGACAGGCGAAGAAATCGTGCCGCCCCATGATCAGGCCGTCAGCATGATCATCGATCAGGGCTATGAGACGATGGAGGGTGCCAGCGGTGACGACTGGATCAGCGTCGCTCAATCCATGCGCGCCTATCTGAGATTTTCCTTGCTGGGTGGCGTGATTGCACTGCAGATCCGCAATCTGGGCTACAAGGCCAAGGCGCACACGGTGATGGATGGCGAGGTGCTGCAACCGCCGCTGTTGCTGCTCTCGGGGTTGGGCGAGGTCAGCCGGATCGGAGAAGTTATCCTGAACCCCTATCTGGGCCCGCGCCTGAAATCAGGCGTGGTGACGACCGACATGCCGATGGCGCATGACAAACCCATCGATTTCGGTCTGCAAAGCTTTTGCGAATCTTGCAATAAATGCGCGCGTGAATGCCCTTCGGGCGCGATCACAGCTGGGCCAAAGCTGATGTTCAACGGCTATGAAATCTGGAAATCCGACAGCCAGAAATGCGCGACCTACCGCGTGACCACTCCGGGCGGCGCGATGTGCGGGCGGTGCATGAAGACCTGCCCCTGGAACCTAGAGGGTATCTTCAAGGAGCGCCCATTTCGCTGGGCCGCGATGAACATCCCCTCGGCGGCGCCGGTATTGGCCAAGCTGGATGATGCGGTTGGCAATGGTGGTTTGAACGACACCAAGAAATGGTGGTGGGATATCGAGTTGCAGCCCGACGGGGCGTATCGGCCAACTACACACCCTTTGAACCGGCGCGATCTGCAAAAGGAACTGGACCTTAGATACGAGGATCAGACATTGGCGGTCTACCCCGCCTATCTGGCCCCGCATCCCTGGCCCTATCCGTTTGCAATGGATCGCGAGGCAGGAATTGCCGCCTATGAGGCTTTGGTGACGGCCGAAGAATACAAGGCGCGCAAAGCTGCGGGGGATATGTCGATCATTCATCGCTATCAGGTCGCAGGTGACGCGCCGGTAATGCGGGTCGCTGTGACCAAGGTCGACAAGATGACCGCCGACGTCACCAAGTATGAATTTGCCGCCCTTGACGGTGCACCGCTTCCGGAATGGTCCGCAGGTGCGCATCTGGATGTGCTTGTCGCGCCAGAGTTCCTGCGCCAATACTCCATGTCCGGCGACCCGTCGGAGCGGGGAACCTATCAGATCGGTGTTCTGCGCGAGGATGAAGGGCGGGGTGGCTCGGCCTTGCTGCACCGAATTTTCAACGAAGGGCGCAAGGTTTTCATCTCGAAACCGATCAACCATTTCGAACTGGATGAAGAGGCGTCCAAAACCTTTTTGATGGGGGGTGGTATCGGTATCACTCCGATGATTGCTTTTGCTCATCGCCTGCACGCATTGGGCATGGATTTCGAGTTGCACTACTCGGCCAGCACGCGGGGCGGCGCGGGGTATCTGGATGATCTGGCGGGGATGCCCTGGGCGAACCGCGTCCACTACCATTTCTCGGATGAAGGCACGCGTGCTGATCTGGATGCAATCCTGTCGGGGTATCAGCAGGGATGGCACGTCTATACGTGCGGGCCTGATCGGTACATGGATGGGGTCATGCAGGCCGCAGAACATCAGGGTTTCCCCGAAGAGGCGCGACATCTTGAATATTTCTCGGTCCCGGAAACCCCGGAATACGAAAATCATCCATTTACCCTGAAACTCGCGCATTCAGGGAAGACGCTGCTGGTGCCCTCAGACAAGGATGCCGCGCAGGTTCTGAACGAAGCGGGTTTTCACGTGGATGTGAAATGCGCCGATGGTATCTGTGGTGTGTGCAAATGTGGCGTCCTTTCGGGCGAGGTCGAGCATCGGGATTTCGTGCTGTCCAAAAAGCAGCGCCAAAGGGCGATGATTCTGTGCCAAAGCCGCGCTGCGGAGCCGGATGGTGTGATCGAGCTCGATCTGTAAGCATGGTCAGAAAGCGACCTTTGGACGGTTAAATTTGGTCGCTCGGCCCATGGACGTCAGGTGGGTGGTGAATTAACGTCGCCCCGAACCCAGATATCCCTGACCAACAGGTGCGAGGTAGCATTATGGATTATCACAGCCCCGCCAGCTTTGCCGAGGCTTCGGCTCTGGCTGCAAATGCGACGGGCATCACGCGCTTTCTGGCGGGCGGCACCGACGTTTTGGTGCAGCTGCGCTCGGAGTTGGTGACGCCTGATACGCTGATCGACATCAAGAAAATCAACGGTGTACACGACATCACCCGTAATGCTGATGGAAGCTGGACGTTGGGAATTGCCGCAACCGGTGCCGAAATGAGCGAACATCCCGAATTAGGTCGTGACTGGCCCGGTGTGGTCGAGGCGATGGACCTGATCGGTTCAACCCAGGTTCAGGGCCGCGCGACGCTGACGGGCAATCTGTGCAATGGCTCACCTGCGGCTGATTCCGTTCCCGCCATGGTGGCCGCAGGCGTGACCGTCACCGTAACCGGCCCCGATGGCACGCGTGACGTTGCGGTCGAGGACATCCCGACCGGGCCCGGCAGGACCTCGCTGGCGAAGGGCGAGTTGATCTCGGCCGTCAACATCCCTGCACGCGGCGAGAATGGGGGCGACGCCTATCTGCGGTTCATCCCCCGTACCGAAATGGACATTGCGGTGGTGGGCGTTGGCGTGAACCTCCGTCTGGATGGTGACGTCATCACCGAGGCGCGCGTGTCGCTGGGTGCCGTGGCACCGACCGTTCTGTTCGTTGAAGACTGTGCCAACGCGATCATCGGCAGCACTTTGGACGATGCCGCCCTCGACGCACTGGCCGCGGCCGCGTCGGCCGCCTGCAATCCGATCGACGACAAACGAGGTACGATCGCATTCCGCACCGAAGTCGCCGGCGTTCTGGCCAAGCGTGCCGCAAAGATCGCCTATGCCCGCGCGAAGGGAGAAAACGCATGAGCAAGCTCCACGTATCCACCACAGTGAACGGGGACGCAGTCGAATACCTGTGCGACCCGCGGGAAACCCTGCTGGACTGTCTGCGCGACAAGCTGAACCTGACCGGCGCCAAAGAGGGCTGCGGCACTGGTGATTGCGGCGCGTGTTCGGTCACCGTCGATGGCCGCCTTGTGTGCTCGTGCCTGATGCTGGGTGTCGAGGCCGAAGGCAAGCAGATCGAGACCGTCGAAGGGATCGCGGATGGTGACGTCCTGCACCCGTTGCAGAAGAAGATGATCGAATACGCCGCGCTGCAATGCGGCATCTGCACTCCGGGCATTCTGGTGGCGGCCAAGTCGCTGTTGGAAAATAACCCAAATCCGACCGAGGAAGAAACGCGCTATTGGCTGGCGGGCAACCTGTGCCGCTGCACCGGCTACGACAAGATCATTCGCGCCGTGATGGACACGGCGGCTGAGATGCGGGAGGCGTCATAATGGCTCTGGACGATCGCAAAACTGATTTCACCTTCGTTGGCACCCGCCCCGATCGCCCTGATGGTCTGGACAAGGTGACGGGCCGGGCCAAGTTCGGTGCGGATATCTCGGCCCCCGGCATGTTGCACGGCGCGATTCTGCGCTCACCCCATGCCCATGCCCGGATCGTCAGGATTGATACCTCGAAAGCCGAGGCATCGAAGGACGTCAAAGCCGTCGTGACCCGAGCCGATTTCGCCGATGTCCCGTTCAAGCCCGGGCTTGAAGGTGAATTCTGGAATGTGCTGGAAAACGTCATGGCGGGGGAAAAGGCGCTCTATGACGGGCACGCGGTTGCTGCGGTGGCGGCCACATCTGCCTTGGCGGCACGGGATGCGCTGAAACTCATCGAAGTCGAATACGAGGTGCTGCCGCACGTCACCGACGTGGACAAAGCGATGGCCCCGGACGCGCCGGTGATCCGGGAAGGTGCGGCGGATTATTCGGTGCCGGAAGGGATGCACCCGAACGTCGTGCGCTATCACGAAAGCGGTCACGGTGACGTCGAAGCGGGCTTTGCCGAGGCCGATCTGGTTATCGAAGACAGCTTTGTCACCGAGGCGACCCATCAGGGGTACATCGAACCGCATGCCTGCCTGGGCATGCTGGGCAATGACGGCAAGGGCGAGTTGTGGTGCACAACCCAAGGTCACTGGATCGCGCAAAAGACCTGTGCGGCGCTGCTGGGAATCGAAACCTCTCAGCTGCGCGTCACGGCATCTGAAATCGGCGGCGGTTTTGGCGGCAAGACCACGGTGTTCATCGAACCCGTTGCTCTGGCGCTAAGTCGCAAGGCAAACCGACCGGTCAAGATCGTGATGACCAGGTCCGAGGTTTTCCGGGCCACCGGGCCGACCTCTTCGGCGTCAATGGACGTGAAGATCGGCATGAAGAATGACGGCACGATCACGGCGGCGCAGGGTGTCTTCCGCTTGCAAGGCGGGGCCTTTCCCGGCGCGCCGGGCGACATGACAGCCATGTGTGCCTTCGCACCCTACAACCTGACCAACGTCAAGCAGATCGGCTATGACGTGATGGCCAACCGCCCAAAGCAGGCAGCGTACCGCGCGCCGGGTGCACCAATGGGCGCCTTTGCAGTCGAGTCCGTGATTGACGAGTTGTGCAACAAGCTAGGTCTCGACCCTGTTGAGGTGCGCCTGAAGAACGCCGCGCATGAGGGCACGAAAGCCAGCTATGGACCGACCTACGAGCGCATCGGTCTTGTCGAAACGCTGGAAGCAGCCAAGGCACATCCTCATTATTCGGCTCCGCTGAAGCCGGGGCAGGGGCGCGGTATTTCCTGTGGCTTCTGGTTTAACCATGGTGGCGAGACCAGCGTTTCGCTTGCCTTATCCGAGGATGGTTCGGCTCAGGTGATGGTCGGAACGCCTGATATCGGTGGCTCGCGCGCGTCGATGGCCCTGATGGCGGCCGAGGTTCTGGGCATCCCGTATGAAAACATCCGGGTGACCATCGCCGATACGGCTACACTGGGCTACAATGATGTAAGCCATGGCTCTCGCGTGACCTACGCGTCAGGGCTGGCGACAATCAAGGCTGCGAGACACGCGGTCGAGAAACTGTGCGAACGGGCCGCGGCCAAATGGGGCATCCCGGTTGATGCGGTGAAATGGGAAAACGGCTGTGCGGTGCCCTCAGGCCCGAATGCAGGCGATTTCGATCCGATGCCGCTGGCCGATATCACCGCCGATATGGGCCGCACCGGTGGTCCGATCTCGGGTCATTTCGAGGCAACCCCCGAAGGTGCTGGTGTGTCCTTTGGCACCCACATCGTGGATGCCGAGGTTGACCCGGAAACCGGTAAGACCAGTGTGACCCGCTACACGGTCATTCAGGACGCGGGCAAGGCGATCCATCCGACCTATGTCGAAGGCCAGTATCAGGGCGGTGCCGCGCAGGGTATCGGCTGGGCCCTGAACGAGGAATATATCTACGGTGAAGACGGTCGCTTGCAGAACTCGATCTTTCTCGACTACCGCATCCCGGTGGCCAGCGACTTGCCGATGATCGACACCGTGATCGTCGAGGTTCCGAATCCGGGCCACCCGTTTGGCGTCCGCGGTGTGGGTGAGACGGGTATCGTGCCGCCACTGGCCGCCATTGCCAACGCTGTGTCCAACGCGGCTGGAGTGCGGATGAAGCGGTTGCCGATGTCGCCGCCACGTATTCTGGCCGCTCTCAAGGACAATGGTTGAGGTTCACCTCTGGTCCGGCCTCCGGTCACTGACCGGGGGCCAACAGGTGGTTGAGGTCGAGGCCAAAACCACTGGCGAGTTGCTGCGCGCGCTCGTGCGTGCACATCCGCAGCTTCAGGCGCCCATCGACGCTGGCGTTTCTATCGCTGTCGACGGGCGCGTGATCGCGACCGGACTGACCGAACCAATTCCCGAGGGCAGTGAAGTCTATCTGATGCAAAGGTTGAGAGGCGGTTAAGCGTCAGGCGACCAAGGCTCGCGCCCGACCAGTCGGTCTGCCTCGGCCGTGATATCGTTCATATGCTGCTCAAGGCTTTGGCGCAGCGCTTCGATTTCGTCTTCACTGGCTTTGCGCGGTACTGTTTCCGTCCATTCCCGGCACAGAAACACCCCCTGGTTACCCCATGGGCGGGGCATCAAAAGATGATCCCATGTTCCTGCTTCGCGCCCATGTTTCGCCGAAAAGGTAATACCAAACACACGTTTACCCGATGCGCGCGCCCAAACCAGCGGAACCGTCGACAAAACCCGCTCTGGCCCACGGGGGCCGTCTGCCGCTATGCCAATGGATATTCCCTGTTTCATTTTGCCAAGCACTTCGCGCGACAATGCCACGTGGCGTTGATGACTGGACATGGCAATCGTGTCCATTCCGAACAGCTTCTGCACGCGACCCACCATGCTGCCAGCCCGCGCAGAAGATGTAATCGAACAGATGCGCCCCTTGTCCAGCGGGAAGAAATAGGGCGACTGCGCCAGCCGTTGGTGCCAGAGAACAACGATGACCGGCTCACCCTGTTCGGCCAATTGGTCCAGTTCGTCATAGCCGATGCGCTGCCATCGTGTGTTGCGGTGTACCAGCCGAATATAGTTTGCAATCCGACGCGCCACCCAGTTTAGCACAGCTTCACTGTCTGCAATCTTCTTACGGAGGTTCACGCCGGGTTCCTTCTGCTAACCGGTCCTTGTCTTAGCGCACCATGCGTTTTGCGCAACTTGTTTGTCCGGGCATTTCGTGGATGGGAATCTGAAAAAGCCTCTTGAGTCCGCCGCGTGGCTGGCATATCTGGGGCTCACTACAGGGGTATAGCTCAGTTGGTAGAGCGACGGTCTCCAAAACCGTAGGTCGCGGGTTCGAACCCTGCTGCCCCTGCCACTAAAATTGTCCGAATACTAAGTTGAGATATCCAAGGGTGAACGGGTTTCAGCCTTTGAGTTCGCTTTGCCTGAATTCAGCCATTTCGCGCCTGGGTCATTACTGGTCGCAGTATTGGCTTCGATAACTCTGCTACAATGGCGCGAGGCCATCGTGCCCTGTTATTATCTTTTGGTGGCACCTGTATTTTCGTGCGGACCTACGGCATCCAGTTTTTTAGCCCACATATGCTGATATTCTTGAAACACCGCCGGCTTGTTTGAGTGGAGCGCCATCAATGCACACGCGGCCCACATAGCGACATCGTAATCCGAGTCGCTCTTTTTCAATAATTGCGCATTCAGTGCAGCGGCTTCTGATGTCGAAGGTTTATGCATTGCCATCGGACCCTTTTTGCCAACTGATGCTGTTTTTCGCAATCGTCCTGTCACGGACATTCACGATAACCAACAGGTATCATTATGTGGGTAGAACAGTGAATGGGTTGGAAACAAGACGTTAACATGTCGTTAACTTTTTGCTGGGGTGCTTGTCCGCAAGAGTGTTCATGTGACCGGTCCATAGTGAACTAAGTTACAGACCAATCACTAGAATCCCGCTTTACTTACTACTGTTATGAGTTGGCGCTCACGTTCGGTACATGACGCTTTTTTTGTTTTTCTCTCTTGTGGATGGGGCGCGCTTGTGGTTGAGCGCGCCCTTCCCATGTCCGGGTAACTAGGTTGTCACCGATGTCGGTTCTGAGGCGGTAATCGAGGTTTCCTTGGGTGGGCGATTGACTTATTGTCCGGCCACGACGCAATCAGCCGGATG
This sequence comes from Ruegeria sp. BHSB056, assembly GCF_059613305.1. NCBI lineage: Bacteria > Pseudomonadati > Pseudomonadota > Alphaproteobacteria > Rhodobacterales > Roseobacteraceae > Ruegeria > Ruegeria sp. BHSB056. Next base: position 32,631 of record NZ_JBXWSG010000006.1, read on the forward strand.
AGGATACATGTCGCGTTTTGATGGATATTTCCTGCGGCAATTGCTGGTTTTATTCGGCTTCTTCACCCTTGTCCTGGTGGGTGTGTTCTGGATCACCCGTTCCGTCAGCCTGTTTGACAAGGTCATCAGCGGTGGCCAGTCCGCTATGGTGTTTCTTGAATTCACCGCACTTACCCTACCAACGCTTGTTCGTACGGTTATGCCGATGGCGGTATTTGCGGCTGCCGTCTATGCGACCAACAGATTGAGTCGCGAAAGCGAGATGACAGTGATGCTGGCAACCGGGTCAAGCCCGTGGCGACTGGCGCGGGCCGTTGTTTTGTTCGGTTTGATCACTGGTCTGATGATGGCCGCCATCAGCGTGTTCCTGCGCCCTGCATCGGTCGAACAACTGGAGACCCGACAAGCCGAAGTTGCAGGAGATGTGACAGCGCAGTTGTTGAATGAAGGTGAGTTTCTGCACCCCGCCGAAGATGTTACGGTTTACATCGGGGGCATCGATCTGGACGGTACGTTGCACGAGGTGTTCGTATCGGATCGCCGCGACCCGGAAAACGCGGTCAGCTATTCCAGCGTGACCGCCTATCTGGTCAACAACGACGCAGGAATTCATCTGGTGATGGTCGACGGGGTAGCGCTGCGCCTGAACAAGGTGGGCAGGGTTCTGTCCTCGACCCTGTTTCAGGACGCATCATACGACATCTCTGAGCTGACGAACACAAGCCCAATGGCGCATCGCAGCCTCGAAGCCATTCCGACCTCTGATCTGATCTTCGACCGTGATGCGATCTCAAAAACCGAAGGGTTCAGCCAGGGTAAGTTGATCGAAGAATTGCACCAGCGTTTTTCCTGGATAGTTATTTGCATTGCGGTGTCGCTGGCGGGGTATTCGACCCTGATGCTGGGCAGCTTTTCACGGTTTGGATTGTGGCCTCAGATTTTGGGTGCATTTACCATACTTGTACTGCTTGAAGGCGTTCGCGGGTTTGTGTCCCCGGTTGTGATTGATGACCCGAGGCTTTGGGCGCTGCTTTACCTTCCCGCCATAATGGGTGTGCTGATTTCGTGCTGCTTTCTACTTGTCGCAGGTCGCCCGCTTTTACGGAAACGTGCGCGCGGGTCCGAGGTCATCCCAACACCCGCTTGATTTCAGGCGCGAAGTTCTTCCAGACAACACCGAATGTCGTCAAATTCCTTGTGATCACCGCGGGCGACCAGATACATCGGCAGCGGCAGGCTAACACTGTCTTCGACCGGTTCGAGTGCCCCCGAAGCCAGATGTTGGGAAATAACGTAATCGGGGAAGTAGCCGCATCCGCCTCTTTGCAGGACATACCGTAGTGCCATCATGCAATTGCCAAGAAACAAGGTCTGCCCTGAGGCGCGTCGCACAGCCGATCTGACGTGATCCTGGTAGATCTCACCAAGTTCAAGGTTGACGAAGACCAGATCTTTTTCTGCTGTTTCTGTTTGTGGGGTTCTGACGAGGGTTAGAAGCTCCGGTTCCAGCTCGTGATAGGTGACACGTCGGTCCGATGGCGTTTCATACGTGATCGCCACGTCCAGCACATGGGTCGCCACAGCTTCAACCATGTTCAGATCGTGGTCGTAATTCAGTGTCAGCAGCAGTTTGTCAAAGCGCTGTTCGAACCGAACAGCCAGATCCACAAGCAAAGGGTCCCAGATACTAAGCTGACCACCCAACCGAAGTGCCGGGCGGTTTTGTGTCTGCAACGGTAAATCGCGCGACGCGAAGGCCCAAAGAGACAGTATTTGTTCTGCGTACGGTTTGAATTGTTGGCCAAAGTCGGTCAACGAAGTGCCACCGGCTCCGCGGGTGAATAGTGGTCTGCCGATTTCTTCTTCGATCAGATTAATGCGCGCGCTGACGGCCGTTTGAGTCACATTCAGCTTACGGGCAGCGGCATGAAAACCACCTGTTTCAGCCACACATAGAAAAGTTTCCAAGGCTTTGGTCCGCATGTTGAGAGTATTTTTTGATCATTCTGATAAAATCAATTCATTTTTTTGAAGGAAGAACCCGTAGTACTGTCGACTTCAGGAAGCACACCAAAGGATCAACAATGCTGGACAAACGCCACAAACCGACCTGGACCAGTATTGAGAATGCCACCAAGGCGGACTGGGACGCTGTTATGGATTATGAAGAGGCGTATAATGCTGCCTTGCCGGATCGCATCCTCGACGCTATTCGGTCGCTGGACGAGGAATGGACACCCTATCCCATCAACCGGTATCAGCATAGCCTTCAGGCCGCGACCCGGGCTTTTGAGGATGGCGCGGATGAAGAATTGGTGGTCGCCGCTCTGATCCACGATACCGGCGATATTCTGTCACCCTACAACCATGGAGAGCTGTCAGCGGCGATGATGAAGCCCTATGTCAGTGAGAAAACCTATTGGATACTCAAACACCATTGCGTGTTTCAGGGCTACTACTACAACCACCACCTTGGCGGCGACCGCAACGCGCGCGACAAGTATCGCGATAGCCCCCATTGGGAAGACTGCCGCTATTTCTGCCATGAATACGATCAGAAGGCGTTTGACCCAGACTACCCGACGAAACCGCTGGAGTTTTTTGAACCCATGCTGCGCCGCATCCTGAGCAAGGGCGAAGGCCATATGGAGCTGAACGAAACTGCCGAAGATTAACAGGCGGCCATCAGGCGATAGACAATCTGAGCTGTGGTGAAGTCCCAGGCGGCATTGCCGTCCGGGGCCAGTTCGACCACATCGAAGCCCACGCATCTGCGCCCCTTGAGCGCGTGCTCGACCAGCCGCAGTGCCTGATAATAGCCCAACCCTCCGGGCACCGGTGTTCCGGTGGCGGGCATCAGTGATGGATCCAGCCCATCAACGTCGAAACTGACATAGACCAGCTCGGGGAAGTCAGCAGGCAGGTCAACCGAATGGAGGTTACCTGTCACCAGTTCCTCGGCATCCACGTGAAAGACGTGGTTTCTCAGACGGCTTTGGGCCTCTTCAGTTGAAAAAGCGCGGACACCGAACTGGGCGAGCCGAACGCCTTCTTCGGCAAGCAGGTGCATCACTGAGGCGTGGGAGTGTTTTTCGCCCTGATAAGCGTTGCGCAGGTCGGCATGGGCGTCGATCTGGACGATGCCGATGGGTTGGTTTAGCGCACGGGCTACACCTATCACTGCGCCATAGCTGAGGGAATGCTCGCCGCCCAAAGTGACCGGCACCTTTCCGGCCCGAATTGCAGCCTCGGTGCGTTGCGCAAGGCGTTCCATTACCTCGGGCAACGGGCCGTCACAATTCAGCGGTTCTTCGGTGAAAATCCCTTCGACACAGGGCTCCGCGTGACCGGTGATGCGTTCCAGTTCATTACTGGCCTCGATAATTGCTTCGGGGCCTTTGGCCGTGCCGGACCCGTAAGAGACCGTGCGCTCCAAAGGCACCGGGATCACGCGAAAGCGGGCATCTTCGGTGCGTTCGGATGCGGTCAATTCGCTGTCGAGAAAAATGCTCATGAGAGTCTGTCCTTGAAGTCGTCATATCCGAACTGCCGGATGATCTTCAGCTCGTCTGTTTCGCTGTTCCACAGGGCGATTGTGGGCAGGGGGACGCCATTGAAGGTGTTTGTCTTGACCATCGAGTAATGTGCCTGATCGAGGAAGGCAAAACGCTGTCCGATCTCCAGCGGCTTGTCCCAGGTGTAGTCGCCAATAACGTCACCCGCCAGGCAGGACGGGCCGCCAAGGCGATAGGTATGGCCTGTTTCGACCTCATCCATCAGGGCGGGGCGATAGGGGGCCTCGATCACGTCGGGCATGTGGCATGTGGCCGAAATATCGGTGATCGCGAGGTTCATGCTGTTGGTCGGCAGGTCGAGGATTTCACCGATCAGAACACCTGCGTCCAGCGCCACTGCTTCACCGGGTTCGAGGTAAACATCAATGCCGTAGGTTTCGCGAATGTTCTTGAGGAAAGCCACCAGCCCGTCGCGGTCATAATCGTCGCGGGTGATGTGGTGGCCACCGCCAAAGTTCACCCACTTGAGTTGATCAAGGTAGGGTTTGAGCTTCGGTTCGACAGCGTCCCAGGTGCGCTGCAAAGGCGCAAACCCTTGTTCACAAAGCGTATGCATGTGCAGCCCGTCAACGCCACGCAAGGTGTCGGCGGTCAGTTGGCTGACCGGCGTGCCAAGGCGCGAGCACGGGGCGCAGGGATCGTATTTCGGAACCTCGCCTTCGGAATGTTCCGGATTGATGCGCAGGCCAACCTGCACTTTGGCGGTTTGGGCTTTGGCGAGAAACCGGTCCTTTTGGGCAGCGGAGTTGAAGATGACGTGATCGGACAGCAACAGGATTTCGTCGATATCCGCGTCTTTGTACCCGGCGCAGAAGGTGGCGACCTCTCCGCCATATTCCTCGCGTCCCAGCCGGGCTTCATAGATACCCGAGGCGCAGGTGCCCACAAGGTGTCGGCGTACCAACGGGGCGAGCGAAAACATCGAAAACGCCTTGAGCGCGCTGAGAACACGCGCGCCGGAGCGGGTTCCTACATCGGCGAGGATTTTCAGGTTCCGTTCAACCGCTTTTTCGTCGACCACAAAGCAAGGGCTGGGTACACGGGAGAGGTTGAAATTGCGGAAGGCGCCGGCGTCTCCGGCCTGTGTGGTCATCATGTCGGACATAACCGGCGTCTCCGTTTGGTGGAGAGGCCGGGGGCGCTGCCCCCGGACCCCCGGGATATTTAGGGCCAGATGAAGCTGAAGCGGATCAGAAGGTGACCGGGCCGTCGAGTTCATGGACCTGCCACGGCAGGCCATGTTCGTTCAGCATGGCCATGAAGTCGTCCGGGTCGAGTTGTTCCATGTTCCAAACGCCGGGCTCGGTCCAGTTGCCTTTCAGCACCTGCGCCGCGCCGATCATGGCGGGGACACCGGTGGTGTAGCTGACAGCCTGGCTGCCGACTTCCGCGTAGCATTCCTGATGATCGCAGATATTGTAGATGTAATAGGTCTTTTCGCCGGAGCCATCCTTGGCCTGACCTGTGGCGATATCGCCGATGCAGGCCTTGCCCTTGGTTTCCGCGCCCAGATCACCGGGATCGGGCAGGAGGGTTTTCAGGAACTGGATCGGGATGATTTCCTTGCCGTCATGCATCACCGGGTCGATGCGGGTCATGCCGACATTTTCCAGAACCTTGGCGTGGGTGATGTAGGCGTCACCGAAGGTCATCCAGAAGCGGGCGCGCTCGATCTCGGGGAAGTGAGTGCTGAGAGACTCCAGTTCCTCGTGATACATCAGGTACATGTTCTTGGGGCCGATGGCGGGGAAGTCGAATTCGACCTTGTGGGTCATGGCGGGAGAGTGCTTCCATTCGCCACCTTCCCAGTGGCGCACTTCGGCCAGCACTTCGCGCAGGTTGATTTCGGGGTTGAAGTTGGTGGCAAATTCCTGATCGTTCGAACCACCATTGGCATCAAGCACGTCGATCTGGCGGATGGTGTCCAGCTTGTGCTTTTTCAACCATTTGGCAAAGACGGATGTAACACCGGGATCGAAGCCCGAACCAAGGATGGCGGTCAGGCCGGCCGCCTTGAACCGCTCCTTGTAGGCCCACTGCCAGTGGTATTCGAACTTCGCCTCGTCCTCGGGCTCATAGTTCGCGGTGTCAAGGTAATGAATGCCCGCCTCAAGGCATGCGTCCATCAGCACCAGATCCTGATAGGGCAGGGCGAGGTTTACGAGGATTTCAGCACCGGTTTCCTTGATCAGCTTTACTGTGTCTTCGACCTTGTAGGCGTCCAGTTCGGCGGTCGCGATATCAACGCCCACACGGTCTTTCACCGATCTGGCGATGGCGTCGCATTTAGATTTCGTGCGGCTGGCCAGCGTGATTTCGGTGAAGATATCCGAATTCATCGCCATCTTGTGCACGGCAGCGTGGGATACGCCGCCCGCGCCGACAACCAGTGTTTTGCCACTCAAAGTTCCCATGGGGGTGATCTCCTCTCAGGGGTTATTCGTAATAGGTGTAACCGTTGATCGACTCGCGGTAAGCGCTCATCAGGGTTTTGCGGTCCTTGGCATTCAGGGTGCCGGTCGAAATCGCCTCATCCACCATTTTGCGGAAGGCGGCGACGCAATCCTGCGGGTCGAATTCGACATATGACAGAACCTGGCTGATCGTGTCGCCCTCTTGTTCGTGCAGCAGGTCAAAGCCACCGTCCCGACGCAGGTCGATGGTGACCACGTTGGTGTCACCAAAGAGATTGTGTAGATCGCCCAAAGTCTCCTGATAAGCGCCAACGAAGAAGACACCCATGAAGTATTCGTTCTCTTCGGGCAGGGAATGCACCGGCAGGCTGGGGGAAACACCGTCGGCCAGAATGAACCGGTCGATCTTGCCGTCGCTGTCGCAGGTGATGTCGGACAGCACGGCGCGACGGTCGGGGATCTGGTTCAAAGATTGCAGTGGCACGATCGGGTGCAGCTGGTCGATGGCCCAGACATCTGGCAGCGACTGGAACAGCGAGAAGTTGCAGTGATAGATGTCAGCAACCTTTTCAAGCTGGTCATTCAGGTCCGTTTCCAGATCCTCTGACGCGGCCAAGGCCTTGAGCCGCGCCATCAGCGACAGGTATATCCGTTCGGCCCGGGCCATCTGACGCAGGTCGACATAGCCGCGACGAAACAGGGCGCGTAGCTCGTTACGATAAAAGGTGGCGTCGTTCCAGCATTCCTGAAGACGGTCTTTGCTGAGATAGCCATGCACCGCAGCAAGGTCTGAAACCATGTGGTGATCGTCGGCTTCAACCTCGGGGCCATTGGGCGCATCGTAAAGCGTGCTTTCGAGCACGTTGAAGACCAGCATCGAGGACGTTGCCACCACCGCACGCCCACTTTCCGTGACCAGTGTCGGGTGGCCCACCTCTGCTTCGTCCATGGCGTAGGCCACGGTTTCGACGACATTGGCACAGTATTCTTCGACCGTGTAGTTGATCGAGTTTTCGGCGGCTTTCTTTTCGCCGGTGTAATCAACCCCCATGCCGCCGCCAAGATCCAGGTGGGTCAATGGCACACCTTCGCGTGTAAGCTCGGTGTAATAGCGACAGGCTTCGCCGACAGCGCGGCGCACATCGTTGACATCCTGAACCTGGCTGCCCAGATGTGAGTGCTGCAGCTTGAGGCAATGCAGCAAGCCTGCGTCTTTCAGCTTGTCTACGGTGGCGATAAGCTGATCGGTGTTCATCCCAAAAGCCGAGCGGTCGCCCGAGCTTTCTTCCCATTTGCCGCTGATCTGGTTGGTCAGTTTCACCCGAACACCGATCAGGGGCTCGATGCCCAGTTCGTTGTAAACTTCGATTACCGTATCGGCCTCTTTCGGGCTTTCCAGAACGATGACCGTGTTGAACCCGATCTTACGGCTTAGAATCGCCAGTTGGATGAATTCGGCATCCTTGACACCGTTACACACGATCAGTGCTTCGGGGGCCAGACGATGCGCCAGCGCAATCACCAGTTCGGGTTTGGATCCGGCCTCGAGCCCATAATTGTATTTCTTTCCAAACTCGACGATCCGGTCAACAACCTGCGCCTGCTGGTTCACCTTGATCGGGAATACACCGCGATAGCTGCCTTTGTAGCCCACGCGCGCAATCGCATCATGAAAGCTCTCATTCAGGTGGGCGATTTCGTGTTCCAGATAAGACGCGACGCGCAGGACCATCGGTGCCTTGATGCCGCGGTCGTCCAGATCACTGAGGATACCGGGCAGGCTGATCGCCGCTGCCTCGGGGGCCATGGGATTGCGCAGACCGATCTCGCCCTGTTCGGTCACCTCGATGAGGCCTTTGCCCCATTTCTCAACTCCGTAGATGGAATGCGGTGCGTCGGGCGTCTGTTTCAATCAAGTCAGTCCTTAACATAGGGTGCCAGTTTCGCGCCCGCCAATACGGCAGCAGTTTGATTCTTCCAAGTGTAAACTATCTGATTGGGGATTCCGAATATTACGCGGACGGGAGGATCGGGATCAGATGATTGTCCCATTGGCATTCGGCGCGGGTTCGAACAGCTGGGCGCGCGCCCGTCAATGTCCCGAAAGCGCCTGTTCCTGTGGTAAAGACCAACCCGGCCGCTCCGGCTCCAAGCCCGCAGACATCCTCAACCGTGAAGGCGCCGGTGAATGTGCCGCTGGTTGTGTCAAACTGGTGCAGCGCATTGCCGCGCGGACAGGTTATTGCGATCGTCTCGGCGTCGGCTGAAAACGCGATGCTGCCAGCGTATCCCTGCAACATGCTTTGTTCGTGATCCGGTGCCGCAAGCAGGCGCGGGGCTTCACCATGACGATGCAGGCCCAGCAGGGGCGGATGTTCGGACTTGCTGCCCTGCCATTGCATGGCAAAACCAACCAGACCGTCACGCCGCACGGCCAGATGGCGGATCGAGTTCTTGTGAAGCTCGTGAGGTAACGACACCTGCTCTTGGATACTGCCCGACAGGGTGAGATAGCTCAGGTTGGGTGCCATCGTCGGCAGGTTCAGCTTTGTGCGCCCAGTTTCGGGGTGGGTTTCGATCCCGCCATTGGCAATCACCAGCGTTTCCTCATCGGGCATCAGGCGCATGTCATGTGGGCCTATTCCGCCAGATGAAAACTCACCCAGACGCGCAAAGCTTTCAGCATCCCAGACACTGACGATACCAGTCCCGGCTTCGAAGTCGTTTTCGGTGGCAAGAAAGTACGCGCCATCCGCCGAGAATGTGCCGTGGCCATAGAAGTGGCGGCTTTCAGGGGCCTTTAGCCGCGCAATCTGCGCGCCGGTTGAGCAATCGATGACGATGGCAAAAGTGCCCGGACGCCTGGCGAACGCGACCGCTAAGGCCTTGTGCGGGTGGGCAGCTGCCGCATGTCCGCGTCCGGGTAGAGGCACGGAGAACACGAGCTCGCCCGACGTGCTTAAACCGGCAAGTCGAAAGGACCCGTCGGGGAACAGCCCCGCGGCCAGAAAATCGGGCGCTCCTACCGAGGCCCACCCGCGGACCGGGGAAATCGCGGCTGCGGCAAGACCGGCAAGAAAATGGCGGCGCGACGTCATGGGTTAATCTCCGTCCAGCGCGTTGAATCCTGCGCTGATCCCCAATGTCGGACCCAGCTTGGTCACGGCGATGGTGCGGATATCGTGGATCGACTGTTGAAGGGCCTCGATCCGGAACCGGGCCTGGGGATCTGAAACCCCGGCCAGCGAGGGATCGTCAATGGATTGAGCGTTCTGGATGGCACGTGCAAACGCTGCATCCAGTTCCGACGCGATTTCTGCGTGATCAAAAGACAGCCGAGCGGCTAAATCCCGCAAGGATATCAGCGAAAGTTCCACATGGCGCAAAGACCGCCCGGACCGCCACGCTTCGGCCCGGTTCGGACGGGGGCGGTCGAATGTCCCCATGGGGCGACCCAGCCGAGTGTCCGCCGTGAACTCAAGACCGGTTGACAGGGCCTTGAACAACTCCTGCATCGCTTCGTCCTGCGTCCGGTAGCGGCTGTTCTCTCCGGGTAGGGTAAGGCTTGGGGCATAGCTGTGCCAGTCCTGCGCCATCGCGCGGGCATTGGCATCGATATCCGCCGTGATCGCCCTGATCAGCGCGCAGCGATATTCGGCATTGCCCTGTTCCGCGTAATTAGGATCGAACAACATCCGTTCGAGAGCAAAGAACCCGCGCCCTGCTATGGACGTTTCGGCATAGGCCTCCGGGCTTTGCACGGCATCATCCTGAGCTTCGATATGCTGGGATAGCGCTTTGGATGTGAACCCTTTCGTGTCGGGCCAAAAAGCCATGGCGAAAGCGCGGTCATCGACCTCGGTCGGACCAAACCGCAGGTGGCTGGCGGATATCCAGCGATCGAAAGCCGCGTCGTAGGCCGCGCGCAGCGCCGGTGAGGTCGGATCGCACTCAACCAGTGATGCGCTGACCAGCGCGCCCGTCGTTTCCGGGAGCGTGTCGAACCGGGGCAGGATATGGGTTTCAGTCACATCCATCAGGATCGGCGCGCGATCCTGTGCCTGGGCGGCAAGTGGCATGATCAACGCTGCAACAAGGGTAAAAACTCGCATGGGTCAGAGGCTCTCCAGAAATTGGATCAGGGCGTCACGGTCTGCCTTGGGCATCGAAACTACGGTGTCTCGGGTAGCCTGCGCTTCACCGCCATGCCACAGGATTGCTTCAAGCAAGGTGCGCGCCCGCCCGTCATGCAGAAACTCTGTGTGGCCCGAGACGCGTTTCGTCAGGCCAATGCCCCACAAAGGCGGCGTCCGCCATTCCCGCCCTGTCGCTCGGGCCTCGGGGCGATTGTCGGCCAGACCTTCGCCCAGATCATGCAGCAACAGGTCGGTGTAGGGCCAAATCAGCTGAAAACTGTGCTCGGGTCGATCTTCCATCCGATGAGTGACATGTGACGGTGTGTGGCATGACGCGCAGCCAGTCGCATGAAATACCTCTTTCCCGCGCAACACCTTGGGGTTGTCCACGTCGCGGCGACCCGGCACCCCCAGATTGCGGCTGTAGAATGCGACCAGGTCCATACCCTGATGATCGATCTCAAAGCCGCGCTCATCATTGTCGCCGTGCGGGGCTTTGATGCAGTTCACCTGCACATTGGTGCAATCCCCGTGCGGAGCAGGGTAGAGTGGGTTCGATATGCCGATATCCCCGGCAAAAGCAGCAGCCGATTGTTCCATAACTGTCGGCATCCCCGCCTTGTGACCGAACCGGCCCATCATCGGCCTGTCAAACTCGACCGACCAGACGATATTCGGCCGGCCCGATATGCCGTCCCCATCCAAATCGTCCGGGTCGGCGTTGGCAAGCAGGTCTTCGACCGGGATCGTTTCCAACAGGCCAAGCCCGATCATCTGTGGCGCGACCCGGGGGCTTAGCATCGCGTCGGGGTGCAGCGGGCCATAACCCAGATCGGCTGCCTGATAAGTCGGGCGGCGTAGTGAGGCGGTTTCACCGTCAGAAAGCTCTACCGGGATTTCTTCGTACGAGATGTCCAGCCGGTATTCCGCTGGATGACCTGCCAGTGCGAAATCCTGCATCTGTCCACCATAGGTAGGCTCGGGCAGAGTGGCGATGTAATCTTCGATCGCTGCATAACCATCTTCCGACGTGCCTGGGATCGAGACCCGCAGAAACATCGAAACTGCGTTGTCATCGGGCCCGTTTGGCGTGTGTCCGCGCCCATCCTTGATGTGGCAGCGCTGGCACGACCGCGCGTTATAGAGCGGCCCCAACCCGTCAGAGGCGAGCGTTGATGAGGGCGACGAAACCCAGACCTTCTTGAACAGCCCGTTTCCGACTTTGAAATTCAGCTCCTGTTCAAAGCTCAGGTTGTCTGACGGTTGCGAGAACGCATCCGCGTCCGTACGGACCCGAACAGTCGCGGCCCCGGCGGGCAGTTCTTCAAACTGCTGCGGTGCGCTGAAATCCTGAGGGGGTGCTGTGACAACGGCAATCCGGGCGCGTTCATCGTCAGTGCGGGGGGTGACATTCAGATGCAGATCCTGCAGTTCGGCTGACAGGGAAGGGGTGGCCGCGAAGGCCACCGCCGACAGGGCGACAAGGCTACTCGCCTTCGTCCATTTTCGATGCGTTGAGTTGCGCATAATTGGCTTCGCCGATCCTTTCATAGAGGTCGAGCTGCGTTTCGAGAAAGTCGATATGGCCCTCTTCATCGGACATCAACGTTTCGAACAGCGACATCGAGACATAGTCGCCGGCATCCCGACAGTATTCGCGCGCTTCCTTGTACAGGGCCCGTGCATCGATCTCGGCCGCAAGGTCGCATTCCAGCGTTTCCTTTGGTGTTTGACCGATCCGAAGCGGGTCAAGCTTCTGAAGGTTGGGGTGGCCTTCCAGAAAGATGATCCGTTCGATCAGCTTGTCCGCGTGGCCCATCTCTTCGATGCTTTCCTCGCGGCTTTTCTTGGCCATGTGGCCAAGCCCCCAGTCTTCCTGCAACCGGTAATGCAGCCAGTATTGGCTGACAGCAGTCAGTTCATGCCGCAGAGATTTGTTGAGATATTCGATGACTTTTGGATCGCCCTTCATCTGCACTCTCCTGTGATACCACCGCGCGCAGGGCGCGGAGTTGCATGGGTACTTCGAGATTATCGCTTGACCGCATCGTGTCCAGAAACAGAGGCATGCATCCGCCGCAATCCGCCGATTTTCCAAGAGCACGGTAAACCTTGCCGGGGGTGATGATGGTTCGGGGGTCGGCTGTTCGCATCCAGTCGATGGCGGCGCGGATGTCGTGGTCCGAGATGTTGGTGCAGTGGCAGACAATCATGGTTGTTGACTTGGGTTTGTGTGGTTCAAAGGGCTGGCGGGTCAGCGTGCTGAGTGTGCCGGGGGCAGGCAAGCTCCCGGTACGCGTTCGTGTTTAGTGGAATACCGCGTCGGGGTTATCCAGACTGTCTGATCCTTCAAATTCGATCTGGTCCAGTTCCAGTGCGGTCACGATGCGCTCGATTGTTTTGGTCTGGTCGATCAGGCCGTTGACGCCGGCCATGATCAGGGTTTCACCGCCTTCGTTGCCGCGTTCCAGCATCTGGTCATAGGCAAACCCTGCTTCCGCGGTCGATTTGATCCTGCCAAGGGCTTGCATCGTGACGGCTAGTTTCGCCTTCATCTCGGCGTCCAGTGCCGGATCAGTTGCGATTACCAGATCGGCCAGCGATGCGCCCGATACAGGTGTGCCATCGATGCGGGTATAGCTGCCCAGATAGACGTTCTGAACGCCCAGCCCGTCGTAGTAATGGCTGTTGTGGGTGTTGTCCGAAAAGCAATCATGTTCTTCTTCCGGGTCGTTCAGCATCAGGCCCAGACGCATCCGCTCACCCGCCTGTTCACCGTAGGACAGTGAACCCATACCGGTCAGGATCGCACTGACACCCCCAGTTTCGTTTTCCATCAGCGCCGCGCGCGCCGCGCCGCCTTGTTTCCACTGGTCCGCCATCCAGCTCAGGTCGCTGACCAGCAGGTCGGTTGCGGCGCTCAGATACTGGGCACGACGGTCGCAATTGCCACCAGTGCAGGTATCGCCGTTTGCATAATCAGTGGCTGGACGGTTGCCTGCACCGGCCCCGTGGCCGTTCATGTCCTGACCCCACAGCAGGAACTCGATAGCGTGATAACCTGTCGCGACATTGGCTTCGATACCATCAGCTTCGTGCAGGGTTTCGCTCAGCAGTTCCGGAGTAATCTCGCTGGCGTCAATGGTTTCGCCCGAAAGTTCGAAGCTGGGGTTGGCGATGACATTCAGAACCGCAAATTCGTTCTCATCCGTCGCGCCACCATAGGCCGCGTCGACATAATCAATCAGACCTTCATCCAGTGGCCAACCGTTTACTTTGCCTTCCCAGTCATCAACGATTGCGTTGCCAAAACGATAAACTTCGGTCTGTTGATAAGGCACACGCGCTGCAACCCATGCTGCCCGTGCCGCAGTCAGGGTCGCGTCCGAGGGTTCGGCAATCAGCGCACCGACTGCGTCCCGCAAAACCTTTGCCGCAGTCAGGCTGTCGTCATACTTGGCTTCGGCAATATCGGCATAGGTTTCCAGAATATCCGCTTTTGTCGGCACATCACCGGCAAAAGCAAAAGTGGCTGTCGCAAATGTCAAAGCGCTGGCTGTTGCAAACAACTTGGTCATAGGGGTCGTTACTTTCTTGTCTGAACTGTCAAATCAGGCGGGATTGTTCCCGCGGCGGCTTTCGTTGAAATAACTGAGTTAAAAAGTCAACATTGTCAATCTGAGTTTTTTTGTCGGATAAAGAAACCGCTGACTCGGTTGCCACTGTCCCCATATCTGGCGGGGGTTCGGTCCGGCGGATCACATTGTGCGGTACATGTTTCGGGCTAAAATCCGCCAAGTGATTCTTTGTAGGTGGTTTGTTGTTCATGAAGCGCATGGTTCTGGCCTTGTTCCTGTTTCCTGCGGCACTTGCAGCGCAAGCAACGCAGGTTTCCACGCCTCATCACCACGGTTCGGGCCAGATCGATATCGTGTTTTCTGAAACCGGGTTTTCGTTGGCACTCCGGGTGCCCAGCATGGATATCGTCGGGTTCGAATCCCCGGTTGAAAACGATGACAACCGCACGCGTGTGGCCATAGCAATGTCAGAGCTTTCCGACCCGCTGGACCTGTTCGTAACCCCTCCCGAAGCTGGGTGCTCTACGGTGACCGCCCATGTGGTTCTGACATATGGAATCACACGGCAGAGTGGCGAGGCAAACGCAGTCACAGGCTCCACAACGGAGGAGAGTCACTCGGAGTTTCAGGCGGACTATGTCATTCAGTGTCAGGATATGAATGCGCTGAACATGATCGAGTTCGCCTATTTCGCGCGGTTCAGTGGGACTGGCCAGCTGAACATCCACTTGAATACGGACGGGGTACAGGACGCTGTCGAAATCACACGCGCGGCACCATATCTCGATCTTCCGCCGGATCGATGAGCGCTGAAATCAAAAGAAAAACCACAAGTGGTGTTTCGGTTTGATGCTCTGGGGAATTGGTAGCGGAGGAGGCTACCAAACTTATTTCTCACCAAATCTCACTAGCTCAATTTCTCCTTATATATTGATACGTTCTTTGTCATAGGCTATCAAGCCTTATCACTAAGCTTCACTCTGTCCCGCCACCAAATGGTGGGAATTGTGGCGGGACAGATTTTGGCGGGACAAATTGAGGGAACCAAATGCCCAAGTTGACAGTCAAGAAAGTGAGCAGCTTGCAAGAACCCGGAATGTATGGCGATGGCGAAGGGCTTTACCTTCGTGTGGGCCCTACAAAAGCTAAGTCCTGGATACTGAGGACTGTTGTTCAAGGCCGTCGCCGAGAATTGGGAATTGGTTCCGCTAGCGTTGTCACACTGGCTGAAGCTCGTGAGATTGCCAGGGATCTACGCATTATCGCCCGAAAGGGTGGTGACCCGGACAAAGTGCGAAAGCACGGCGGCATGACCTTCGAACAGGCCGCGCGTAAAGTGCACAAGAACCTGTTGCCGACTTGGAGCAACGAAAAGCACGGGAAAAAGTGGTTGGCATCGCTGGAAAACGATGTGTTTCCGGTTTTTGGAGATCGGCCAATCGAAGCGGTTGGATCTGCCGAAGTGCTTGCGGCTCTTTCGCCGATTTGGGCTAAAAAGCACGACACCGCCAAGAGGATCAAGCAGCGGATCGCCTCGGTATTCGATTGGGCAAAGGGCGCCGGTCACTATCCCCACGAAAACCCGGTCAACGGCGTTGCCAAGGCCCTGCCGACCATAAAGCAACGCCCCGAGCATATGGCCTCGCTGCCGTGGCGGGATCTTCCCGACTTCATGGCAGACCTGAGTGAGCGTGACGGCATTTCGGCGCGTTGTCTTGAGTTCATTATACTGACGGCTGCCAGATCAGGCGAGGCACGTGGCGCCCGCTGGGGCGAAATCAAGGACGGTATATGGACTATACCCGCCGAACGGACGAAGCGCCGTTTGCCGCACCGTGTGCCGCTTTGTGCGGAGGCTCTGGCTGTTTTGGAGGCTGTTAAGGGGTTCGACCGCGATCTGGTGTTTCCCAGCGTCCAGCGCGGCAAGGATGGCCGGTCCAAACCCATGTCTGACACTGTCTTCAAAGCCCTGATGTCTCGGATGAAACGAGAGGGGCTGACGACCCACGGGTTTCGTTCGACTTTCCGCGACTGGTGCAGCGAAAGTTCCAAAGTGGATCGTGCGGTTGCAGAGGCCGCACTTCACCACACCTACGGGGATCAGGTGGAGCGTGCATATGCGCGGTCAGACCTGTTTGATAGGCGTCGTGCCGTCATGGATGCCTGGGGCAAGTACGCGTCCGGCACAGCAGGTGACGTTGTTCAGATGGTGAGGGTATGAGCCCAGAGTACACTGATGTCTTTCGGCGATTTTTCAAACTGAGAGACTTGTGGAATGTCGAGTCTTACGAGTGGTCTTTTGAAGTGTTGGCCACAATCATTGCGTGGAGAACAGCACAGAGACACGACTTCTCTACAGACAATGACAAACTGCTGCACAGATTCAAAGATGATACGACTTACGCTTTCGCGCTTCCTCTATATTTTGCGCCAATTGACGGTGAGTTCTTTCGGCTGGCGAAACGGACAATGGCGGCGACGCTCTTGCATGGCTCAGAACTGATGCCTGGACACCGAGCAATGGCTGCTGGGTTATTGGTATCGGAGCCACCAACAAACAATCGACCAAAGGCAGTTCGAGACGCGCTAATTGTTATGGCGCTGCAAGTCGGTTGTGAAATTGGTTGGAAGCCTACTGAAAACGATCAGCCGTCCGAAACCACGCGGAAAGATCAAAGCGCTAAGAGTGGGAGTTCGCGGCTTAAAGAAGTTGTTGACCGCATCTATTCGAGGGACTCTCCGAGCTTAGCCGCGTTAAAAAAAACTTGGTTACTTCGAGAAAGAAAGCTAACCGCTGTCGGATTTGACGAGGAGGAAGTACAACGCTTTTTAGAACCTCGGCCTTTATATGGGAATTTTTGAGCTTTAGATTTCCCATGATCCAGCGAAACCCGATCAAATATTCTCACTGCATGTCACAAGAAACAGGTGAGAAGATGAACCAGTCACAAACCAGTTCACCAGAATTAATCAATGTCCGTGAGGTCGCATTCATGCTGAGCCTCGGGGAGTCGAGCATCTGGCGACATGTCAAGAACGGTGATTTGCCTAAACCCATCAAGATCGGTCGATCTGTTCGTTGGCGCGCCGCAGATATCCGTGCATTGGTCGAGCAGCATACTGCCGCCTAAACAAAACCCCCACCAGCAAAGCTCGGCGGGGGTTCGGTATTTTGTTCTCGATAAACACAAGATACCTCCCGCGCCGCTTCAAATCAAGAAGTAGGTCGATGCAATCCAGCAGAAAACAACACGCCCGAAAACCAGAAGAAATAGAACGTATAGACGATCTTGTACGCCACCTAAGAAACACAATGCGTCGGAGCGACATTCCCGATTCACTACGGGAACAGATATGCGGTGTTGTTCGTCATTGGTTGGTGCACTTGTTATCTCGCCATTCTTACATTCATCCCGGGATGGAAAAGATGGCCGCATGGGGAGAGGTCACCCCCCGACAGGCGCGAGTAAATTTCGCGATCCTTCGAGACTTCGGGGTGGTTAATCCAATCATGTACGCAAAGGGTGGGAGACGTGCGACACGTTTCCAAGTCTCTTTAGTTCATCTGAAGCGTTTTCTGGTTGCTCATAAGGCTAACCCGCACCCCAAGTTGATAACGAAGTTAACTGACCCAAAATTTCAGCCCGCAGTGCGTCAGAGAAACCCGGAAGTGAAAGGTGCATCAAACCCGGAAAAATACCCGGAAGTCACTTCCGCCGGTATACATAGGATATACCAAACGTCTCACACGGGTGTCGTTGACTTGCAATCCAGGCGCTAAAATAGTCACGCTCAGGTAGATACCTCTCAGCGAAACGCATACTAGTAATTAGCGCCTCCGGCGCCGAGGCAGCGGCGCAGTACAGTTATCCAAATCGATCTACAGGGTGTTTTTTGCTTAGAAGGGATTGAGCGGCTTACCATTCACAAAAAATGGTAAGCTGTTCTCAATCACAAAGGGAAGATCAAGCCGAGCGAATCTGACGCCGAACAGCTTCATCCTTTTCGCGTTGTTCGCGTCGGATATCGCCCTGCCGTTTTGACTCCTCGGTCTGGGCTCGGACCGCATCGCCAGCAGATCTCGACAATGCGTCGGCGGCAATCTGAAATTCCAGCATTGCGTCCTGTTCATTTCTGCCTCTCTTTTTGGCGAGGGCGCCAGCGGCTTCTGTTGCAGCGGTCTGAAATCGACCGTCGGCCTTGTACCAGACGTGTAATACGGCCTCCGCAAATCTCAGCTTGGCCGTATTACGTTCTTCTGCGGTTGAACACAGGTTCATGGTGGTGCTCCAAGTTGGTGTTGTCATCAGAAACAGACTACGCGGTCAGACAGCTGCCGCGCCATGCACTGGGGGTGTTCGCAATCGGCTGGAAAATCTGGGATTTTGGAGTTGGCGACGACCCTTTTTGGCGCGCGCGAGGGCCAATGCAGGCAAATCCCACTGATCTTACCCGCCTGAAATCACGCCTTTTTCGCTCAATCCAGCATATCTGTGAACAGGTCAAACAATTGAGAATCCTTGCGTTTTCGCGCTGGGATTTTTGGCGTTTTTTTCAACGTGAATTTGCGACGTGATTTAGAGCGATGTAGTGAGGGGCGGGCACCGCCAATGAGCGACTTCCTACGACCTATGAGTGTCTTCGACCTAGCTTTCATCGGTATATACCCTATCTTCGGGATCTCGCTTCGCGTCGTCTTCGACTGCTTCGCCATTGATAGTTTCGGCATATTCGGTCGGATCATCGAACTCGAAGCCTTCAAACGTGTGGTTGTGGCGGTATATACCCTGAACCCTGGTGATCGGGGCGACACCCTGCACACCGGCAAGCCATTGATTGGCCTCCAGCCTGACATGTTCGCTCTTCGCGCTCCGCGCCAACTCCCCGATACGTGCTATAGCGGCCTGTCCTTCGTTGTTGCGTATATACTGGGTGAGTTGGTTATAGCGCTGACGGACCTGCGGGAGATTGAAAGCACGCTCAAGGTTACCGCGGCGCATTCCCACCATTTTCGCGGCGTGATGCAAGGGGACGCCCTGCCAGGCCATGATCTCAAGCGCTTCGATTGAATTCTTGCCCAATCGCAGGCCGTCGAAGTTCGGCGCGGTCGATGTATGTGAACTGATTGACGTCATCTGATGGTCTTTTCTGGGTTTGATCGGACTTGGGAATGGGAGAGGGTTAGGCGAAGCGGGTTCACAGGCTCGCTGGGGCGTTGCACAGCCGCCCAAAGGGCCCTTTTAGGTGTCCAGGGGTGCTAATGGCGCGTTCCGCCCCTCTACGGGCCTCTCACAAAGCATGTTTGTATCTCGCCTGATTTGGTTGGTACGGATTGCCCTTGCGGGCTTCTATGGCGCTGGTGGTTGCCGTCGGCAGCGGTATGGGCGTGGTCGTGATCGAAAAGCCTAGTGTCTGCGCCCACAAAATAAGAGTTGGAAAGGTGGCAACACGTGCGAGGCTTTCGAGCTTGTTGACGTAGCCATCGGCAACGCCCATGGCAGCGGTCAGGTCTTCCTGGCTGAGCCCCAGCGCGCTGCGCCTGTCTCTGAAGGTGCCCACCAGAGCGAGGTACATCTCGAAGGTTTGGGCATCATAGCCTTTGATATGTCTGGCGGTGCAGGGTGCGGGTGGTTCCACAGGTTCAGCCAGCGATATCGTCCTGGTCTCAACGCAACCTATGTGGACGCATTGCAGGCACATCTTAGTTCCGTGGACCGAAGCGATCCGCCATCCCCGTTCCCGCAGGGCCTTTGTCAAATTTGGTGTCTCCATGCCTTGGGTCTTGGACAAAAAGACGAGGCCGCGAAATGCACTGGCCCTGGCGGCCGCGCGGAAGGGCGGGTGCATTGCCCGGTTTTCTTCAAGCGGCAATCGTCGTGAGACCAACACCAATGGAAAGCTATGTGATGCCCTTCAAAGACACCGACGATTTCTTCGGCCCTTTGGCCCTGCCTGACGGGTTGAGCGTGACCCCCACCGAGGAAGCCCCAAACGGTATCGGTGATATCCTTGGTGCTGCCTTTCGCACCGAAAACCCGGTTGTCTCCGCTGTCACCAGTTTCAACTATGATCCGCTGAAACCCTTCGATCCGGATTACAGGCCGTGGGATGATATCCAGGGCACCGAGTACGAGGACTATGCGGGCCGGTTCGCGGGGGCCCGTGATGTCGAAGATGTTGTCGCGATGAAAGCCCAGATCGACAGGGAGCGAGAGGATCGGGCGGTCCTTGACGCAGCCGGGGGGATCGGGGTGCTGTCCCAGATGGGGGCGGCCCTGCTGTCACCGTCATCGCTTATCCCCGGCGGGGCAGTTGTCAAAGGCGCCAAGGGTGTTTCCATCGCGCGTACCGGGCTGACCGTTGCGGGGTCCGCTGCTTTTGCCGCGGCCCTTGATGAAACCGTTCTTCAGGGCACACAGGAAACCCGGACAGCCGAGGAAAGCGCGTTTGCCATCGGGGGATCGTTTGTTCTTGGTGCCGTTCTTGGGGCGGCGGCCGGGAAGATTGCATCAGCGGAATTCAAGGCGGCTTCGCTGCGCGCCGAAACCGCAATCAAGACTGTTCATGAAGTCGATCAGGGAATTCGTTCGCTCAGCGCCGCAGCCACGGTGTCAGGCGACGATTTCAAGCTGAGGCGAGAAGGTGTGTTTCAGGGGATCAAGAACATCCCGCTGTTTGGACGCCATTTTGTCGGGTCTGATCCATTGCTTCGCACGACCTTGAGTGATTTCACCGAGGTGCGGGCGGCGACTGCGCGGCTGGCAGAGCCTGTTCTTGAGCTTGACATCGCTAAGGATGGGCGCACCGCTCTCGGAGGACGGGTTCCGGTTGAAACCCGGGTGAAAACGCGGCGCAACACTGAGCTTACTTCTCTGATGGCGGACTTGACCCGGTTCTATGCGGAATACGAACGCGATGGTCCGGTTGGCACAATAGGGACCATCACTGCCCCAATTACCGGCAAATGGGGGCATCTGCTCGGGAAGACGCGCAAGCTTTCTATCCGTGAGTTTTCAGAGGAAGTCGCCAAGGCGATGCGTCGGGGCGACAAACACCCGATCCCGCAGGTTCAATCGGTTGCCGATGCGATCCGCCGAAACCTGTTTGAACCGGTCAAGAAAGAGGCGGAGGATCTGGGGCTGATACCTGATGGTGTGGAGTTATCTGATGCCGGCAGTTACCTCTCTCGGATCTACAACGTTGAAAAAATCAATGCGCACTATGGTGACGGGAGCGCCGACGACATTCTCCCGGTTCTTAAGCACGAGTTTCTGAAACGGCGCGACGCCGCCAATAGGCGCGTCGCCGCAAAGGCGAAACTGAAAGATAAGGATCTGACATACGCGAACCAGAGCGACGAGGAGGTCGCCACAGCTGTCGAAGAGACCATTCAGGCCATCAAGGGTTTGAAACCCGGTCAAGCCGCCTGGAACGTCGCTCTGGGCTCGCCTTCGCGTGCAAGGGTTCTGGATGTTCCAGACGAGGTGTTGGAGCCATGGCTTGAATCAGACGTTCGGGCCGTAATGGCGAGGTACTTTGAAACGATGGTCCCAGACCTCGAAATCATCCGGGAATTCGGTGACATCGACATGACCGACGTATTGACGCGCATCAACGAGGAAGAAGCCAGGAGCATGAAGCTGGCCAAATCTCAGCAAGAGCGCGGCCGGATCGCACGAGAGGCTAAGAATGCACGCAGGGATTTGCTGGCGATGCGGGATCGAATTCGCGGATCGTACAAGTTGCCCGAAAACCCCCGCGATGTTTGGATCGTCGGCAGTCGCATTGGCCGCTCTTTGTCATACACGTCACTGCTCGGTGGTTTCATGATTTCAGCTCTCCCGGACCTGGGCAAGTTGTTGCATCAGTCGGGGATTGAAGCGGCCTTCGGATCAATCACAGCATTGACCGATCCAAAGAAGCTGGGTCTCGCTCTTAAGGATGCGTCCGAGCTTGGCGCGGCGGCAGAGTGGTATCTGAACGGGCGGGCGATGGAAATCTCCAACCTAATAGACCCTTATGGCAGCGCTACGCGCGCCGAACGTATTATGGGAGATATCACCAACAGTTTCAGTTATCTGAATGGTGTCATCCCCTGGAACGCAGGGTGGAAGACGGTCGGCGGCGCGTTTGTGTCCTCTCGAATTGCCAAAGCCGCAGTTGCCGTACGGAAAGGCTCTGCGTCCAAGAAACAACTGCGCCATCTTGCGGCCAACGGAATCGAACCGTGGATGGCGGACAGAATTGCCGTGCAGATCGAACGCTTTGGTGACACCGATGATTTGCTGTGGCTGCCGCGGGCCGGACGTTGGGATGACCAAGAAGCTTTTCAGGCGTTTCAACATGCGATGACCCGTGAATTCGATCTGATGGTGATCACGCCGGGTCAGGACAAGCCATTGGCCTTTTCCACGACGCTCGGAAAATCACTATTTCAGTTCAAAAACTTCGCGTGGTCCGCCCACCACCGGATCGTTTTGGCAGGTATCCAGCAAGGTGATGCGGCAATGCTGGCATCGGTTGTCACAATGCTGTTGCTGGGAGCTCTGACGTCCAACATCAAAGCCGATGTGGGAGGATACGACCGGAAAACAGGGTCCGCGCTATGGGAAGATGCCCTTGACCGATCTGGTTTGGCTGGGTGGCTATTTGAGATTTACAACCCGGTGAACGCCATGATGGGAGGTGCCCTGTCACCGTCTGGTGAAGTCGTTTCCCGTTGGCGGGCCCGCTCCGAGTTTGAGGGGTTGGTTGGTCCCACCGTTGATCTCGCGAAGGGCGCATTCGAGGGGGCTAATGCGATATCACAGCACGTCGCAGGCTCAGGGAAACTTTCAACCAGGGATATCGATAAGGTCAGCCGAATGGTGCCGGGGAACAATCTCTGGTACCTGCTGCCGTTGCTCGATCGCATCGAGAAACGCGTGGAGGAGTCTTTTGGCGGTCGGTAGGGAACTTTTAGGGTCTCGGTAGCAAAAACCTGATGGACCGACACCCTCGTGCGACTTAGTCTGCCCAGACATAAGTGAAGCAGAAGACATACTCCAAGGTTAATTTATGACAACTTACCTCGATGGGGTTGCGATAAGGTTTTTCAGGGGCATTGGTTCCGAAACGCAATATATCGCACCTTTCTCAACCATGAATTTTTTTGTCGGTGAGAATAACTCTGGAAAGTCGATTGTGCTAAACGCAATTTCGCAGCACATCTCAAAGGTTGTAAGCAACGAAGACATATTGGTTTCAGATCCGGCGGATAGTTATCGGGGCAATGAGACTGGGGAACCAACTATCCTAATTGGGCTTAGCTCCGATCAAGTTAAGCGGCGACTTCAACACCGTATTGAGAAGTTAAGTCAAAATCAGGTGCGTCTTTCGATCGACTTATTGGGATTGGCTGATTTACTTGTCGATAAGTTGAGCTTCCGTGACACGGTTTGGACAACTAAATTGAGGAACGGCAAGCCTACCTTTTTCCCAGAAGTCGAGATAAAAGAAGCATCCGGTTGGACAAGCCACTGGTACCACATCTGGGTTGGGTTGACCGGAAATTCAGGAGGTGGTGAACTCCAGCACTGGGTTCCGCAGACACTCGATATCATACACGGTCTGGCGCGTCCAAAATTGCCATCTGTGAACTTGATTCCTGCAAAGCGAGAGTTAGGCGTCTCCGGGGAAGCCTTTGATGACTTAAGTGGAAAAGGATTAATTGATCACCTGGCCGCTCTTCAAAACCCTAAGTGGGAAGCGCAGGAGGATCGGGAACGATTTGGGCTAATAAATAGCTTCGTCCGAGAAGTTACAGGCAAACCTGACGCGTTGCTGGAAGTTCCTAGTGATAGGGAGCATTTGTTGGTTCACATGGACGAAAAAGTGCTCCCGCTTTCTGCATTGGGCACGGGAATTCATGAAGTCATCTTGATCGCTGCGTTCTGCACTATTCACGATGGCTCGATCATGTGTATCGAAGAGCCCGAGATCCATTTGCACCCACTCTTGCAGCGAAAGTTGGTGAACTACTTGTTGGAGAACACATCCAGCCAATACTTCATAGCCACGCATTCTTCGGCATTCATCAACACGCCGAACGCATCCATTTTTCACGTTTCAAACGATGGAAGCCAAACCTATGTTAGGCCAGCCATCACCGTTGATAATCAAAGAGCGATACTTGATGACCTGGGGTGCCAAGCTTCTGATATTTTGCAATCAAATGCTGTGATTTGGGTCGAAGGTCCCTCCGACAGAATTTACCTCAAGCATTGGATCAGCGCTGTTGATGACCGGCTAATCGAGGGCGTCCACTATCGCATCATGTTTTATGGAGGCGGTCTGATAAGCCATTTGACGACGTCTGACGAGGCGCTGGAAAAATTCATTAACCTTAGGGATTTGAACCGAAATCTGGCAATTGTGCTCGACAGCGACAAGGGTTCAGCAGACGAACCTTTGAAACCCCACGCTCAGCGCTTGTTGGACGAGTTCCAAGACGGTAGCGGAATGGTATGGGTAACAGCGGGTAGGGAAATTGAAAACTATGTAGATGGCGAGAAGTTGCAAGCGGCTTTGAAAGAGATTCACCCTAAGGTGTATTTGGAACCAGGAAGAACCCGCCAATTCGATCATGCTTTTCATTTTTGGACGGAAGATCCGAAGAATTTGGAGCAAAGAAAGACGTACAAAGGCGGCAACAAGGTTAAAGCGGCCAACATCATCTGTGGTGAGCCCGCAGACTTGGACGTCCTAGACCTACGAGAAAGGACTTCTGATTTGGTTGCGTTGTTAAGGTCAGCGAATGGCTTGTGTTGAATACTTGTTCCTTGCGCCGAAGTTGTGAAGTAAAACAAGAGGACGCTGACCTAGCCCATAACCCACTGAATGATCCTATTGCTTCGGGAATAGTTCACGGGCGCAAATTGGACGCCATCCATGGATATTATTTGGTGCTTTAACTGCGATGCATCGCCGTCCGGAACTAGGCTCAACATCCAGAAGCTGCCCGCAATAAACTTGGTTTGATGGAGTAGTACAAAGGATTTCTGCGTTCAATAAAGTCCCAGCCCGCAACGAATGTTCAAGCGCTGAGGTGGCTGCCAACGTATCTTCTATCTCGGACAAGGAACCGGGGCCGAGGAGTTTTTTAAGATGGCCAGTAGAAATGCTATCGAAATCAGGATAGGAAAGCCCCCATATGTCTTGATCACTTGCTGGTGTCGCGCCCGTTCGGGCCCAGTTTGTTAGGTCGGGCTCATCAATTGATACCCCTGTACCCTTTTGCAGAGCACGCAGCGCAAAAAGCCGAGCCGGTAGACTTTCACCGGGATTGTCTTTGTCATATTCACCCGAAAGAATAGTTAAGCTCAGTTTGGCTAGCTCAAGATCGATCTCTCTATCTCTGTTTCGATATTCGAGAAAAGCAACCGAATAAGCCGCCACGGCGCCGATCACTCCACCAACAACGAACCTTAACCAGCCTTCTGACCTCCGCGCTGTGGCTTCCGCCTTCGCCTGAAGTGTCTTTTCTTGCTCTAATGCAAGTTGAAATTGGGATCTCTCTCTTTCAATCTCCGCAAGACGAAGATCCATCTCATCAGCCATAAATCTCTTCCTAAAAACTGTTTTCGAAATCAGTGCTCTGATCTTAGAGAAATCTGGATACTCTTGTCACCTCTCTCTCAGAAGCGTTGAAATCTTACTACGCGAAAATTCAGAAAGGCATTTTAGCCTTCGTCGTGAGCAGTTGCATGGATGACCACATACGCGCGTCGATTTTTGGGGGCGGGGGTCCAACGAAGCTCTGACAAAAGGGGGTGGGGGTGTCGCGATTTCGGATGAACCGGGCCCACGTGTTGCGAACAAACAGAGCCCGTTTGGATCATCCCCCGAGCGCGCGGCATTGGCCTGGATGCGGGGGGATGATCGTTATTGCGGAAATCGTGGATCAGGCGTGAACGGGTTTCGTAGCCTGGGCGGGCGATGGACCGAGCACGCGTTCCAGTGCAATGACTGCATGGGCGGCCTGTTCTTTCGACAGCATACCCGCCAGCTTGAGCGCGCGTGATCGCTGTTCGTCACAAGTGATGTCATCGACATCCAATAGGTCTTTTCGAAGCTCCGAAGTATCGCCGCATACCAGCCAATCCAAGGAAACGGCATTCTCTTTCGCATAAGACAGGAATTCCCGCGTCGGAGATCCTTGATCATCCGTAATCGTCTTAGGGCTCACTTTGCCCAGACGCTGCGCGGACAGATCGAGACGACGCCTGATGTCGATCTTCTGACATTCGGATAGTTCTGAGTGGCGCTTGGGCTTCTCTGTGGGCAGTGCGGCCGCGTTCAGTTTATCCGCGGTATCCTTGCACGCCGCCAGAAGGGCATTGCTGATTGCATAAAGCGAGTCCAGCCGTTCTTCAGGTATCGGCTCGTCTCCACTGATATCCATGACGATCTCATCGAGGGCCGTGGCGAGGCCTCTGGCTTGGATCGCAGCAATCAGGGCGTAATCAATCGAGTTCAGCAGTTTGGACGTTTTCATCTTTCTTCCTTTCCAAATTGGCGTTTGAGAAACCAAGTGGTGGGAAAGATGGCGGGACAAGTTCAAGGAAAGACGTGATTTCGCTTCAAAATCAGGTTCTTAACTTGAGGGATTTGGTAGCGGAGGAGGGACTTGAACCCCCGACACGCGGATTATGATTCCGCTGCTCTAACCAACTGAGCTACTCCGCCGTGAGTGAGAGGCGATGTAAGCGAGGGGCCGGGGAGGGTCAAGAGGGAAATCGCCCTAACCGGGGAATTCTTTCACGGGCTCTTTCACCGGGTCCTGCAAGGGCGTCTGACGGAATATCGTGGTGCCCACCGTTCTGCGGATAAACGCGGCGCATATCTCCGGTTCTGTGATCAGGATCATATGACCCAGACCGTCAAGCTCTTCATAGCTCAGGCCATATTCGGTCATCGGCGGCCCGTGAAGGGCAGGGGACAGAAGCGCATCCTGACTTCCATACAATATCCCGCCGGGGACCGACAGCTCGGGGTATCTGGCCACCAGCGCATCGCAACTGGCATCCAACCCGATAACGTCCTGCGAGGCCGTGACAAAGGCCGACGGGCGCAGCCCGAGTGCACCACCCGCACGGTCCAGAAAGTCATTTGGTGGGGTTTCAGGATCAAATGCCACGCCCAGACTGTGCGGCGCCGTTATTGAGGCCATGGGCACTGCAATCGTGTTGGCAATCAGGCTGCGCAGCCATTTGGTCCGGATCTCGAGCGGTTTGAAGATCACCGGTGTTTCAGGCACTCTGTGCGTTAGTGGTGCCAACAGAGCGAGGCCGGATACCCGCTCGGGGTGGTCTAAAGCCAGCGCCAGCGACACCGCACCGCCCAGAGAATGCCCCACCAGCACGACCTGATCCACACCCTTGGTTTCAAGAAACTCAGCAATCATCGCGGCCTGCTGCGGCAATTGTGCGAGCTCTGCCGTATCCCGGGTTGAATATCCGCAACCGGGGCGATCCAGCGCGATGACGTGGAAATCCTGGGCCAGTTGATCCGCCAACGCATAGGTAAAATGCTGTAACTGCCCAGCCAGACCGTGAATCAGAACGACCGTCTGCGCGTCCGGATTGCCCTTTTCCACATAGTGGATGCTGCCGCCCCGTACGGGCACGATCTGGCCCATCTGCGGCACGGTTTTTAGCCCCTGACGGGTTATCCGCCGGGTCCACAGGGCCATGGCCAGAAGAAAGACGGCAAAGGCCGCAATCAGGCTAAGAAAAAATGTCATCTAGCTGTCTCCGGTCCTTACGGGGTTGTATTGCTCCAATCCCGAATGTGACATGCGTTTCTGAAATTCGGCAACTGTTCCGGGCCAAAGCGTCGTGTTTTTCCCGTCCGCATCAATGTACCAGGATGTGCAGCCTCCGGTCTGCCAGACACTGTCCGCGTGACGGTCCTGCATTTCCTGTGTAAAGGCCGCCTGTTTCACCGCATCGGGGGTGATTACCGACAGTTCCTTGCGTTGCATCTCGCTCAGAACCCGGCCGATATGCCCGACCTGGGCTTCGATCATCAACACGACCGAATTATGCCCAAGCCCGGTATGAGGCCCCAGAAGGATGAAAAAGTTGGGAAAACCGGCTATCGCCGTGCCCAGATGAGCGGACATCCCGTTTGCCCAAGCCGATCGCAGCGTTAGCCCATCTGTGCCGGTGATATCCAACCTTTCTACGACATTGGTGACCTGAAACCCGGTGCCCCAGATCAGCGCGTCTGCCTCTGTTCTGGAGCCATCTGTCGCGACGATGCAGTTGCCATCGATACTGGCTACGCCGTGTGGAATGACGCTGACATTGTCGCGGGCCAGCGCCGGGTACCAGTCATTTGAACTGAGAATGCGCTTGCACCCAATTCGATAGTCCGGTGTCAGAATGCGCCGTTCTTCGGGGTCGGAAATCGCGCCTTCCAGCGATTTTCGCCACATCTTCAGAGCAAAGTTCATCGCGCGTTCCTCGCCCCTGAACACGCGGTGGCGGAACTCGAAGAACATGAAAATCAGTTTGCGCCGGATGCGCGGAAGCAGGGGAAGGTAGGCATATAGTTTGCGCACCCAAGGCGCGATCGGGCCGTCAGGGCGCGGCATGACGTAAGGCGCGCTGCGCTGAAAAACGGTGACGTGGCGCGCAACCTTGGCAATCTCGGGCACGAACTGAACGGCTGACGCTCCGGTGCCGACAACAGCCACATGCTTTCCGGTCAGATCGACGGTGTGATCCCATTCGGCCGAATGAAAACAGGGGCCGGGAAAGCTGTCGGCGCCGGAAATATCCGGAATGCTGGGATGATGCAGCGCGCCGATGGCCGAGACCAGAAACCGGGCTGACCAGAATTGGCCATCCATGGTTTCAACCTGCCAAAGCGTGCCATCCCATTTCGCCGATTTCAGCGCCTGCCCAAAGTGGCAAAGATCGTATAACCCCTCCTGATGCGCGACATTTTGCAGGTATGCCTGTATCTCTGCGCCACCGGCATAGGCGCGGCTCCAGTGCGGATTAGGGTGGGTCGCCATGGAATACAGATGCGACGGCACATCACAGGCGACGCCAGGATAGGTATTCTCGCGCCACGTGCCACCGATATCTTCGGCCTTTTCCAGAATGGCGATATCTTTGATGCCACGTTTGCGCGCTTCAAGCGCCATCGTCAGCCCTGAGAACCCGGCACCGATGATCAGCATCTCTGTCGTGTGGTGCATTGAAGCGCCCCTCCTGAAACAACTTTACGGATATCTGTTGCAGATGTCTGCACGTGATTGGCAGTGAAGTAGGTCACACAAGGTAAAATGACTGAACGACCTTACGTGAACAGACATGTTGAAAAACCGTCATCAGGGCGGTGTCGCTTCCTGCAAACACATATCGCAATCAGAGAGGTAAACGCGGAGTAATTCCCTCAGTCTGATTCAAAACAGGAGGATTGCCCCTTGTCGACCCGTACGCTTGCACGCGCCGGCGGTCGTTCCGCGCGCCGCGCTCTTCGCACTGCGCCGAACTTTGACATGCTGCCGGGTCTGACCCGCGGCATCCCGCATTGCGAAGTTATGAACGGAAGCCAGGTTGAGCTTATCGACAAGGCCGCCATGGATATTCTGGAGAACGTCGGTGTCCAGTTCCGCGACCCGACCGCAGTGGAAGACTGGAAGAAAGCGGGCGCAAAGGTCGAAGGAGAGCTGGTCTTTCTGGACCGCAACATGGTGCGTGAGCTGATCGCGACCATTCCGACGCAATTCACCTATCACGCGCGCGATCCGCAAAAGAACCTCGCTCTCGGCGGCAAGCACTCGATCTTCGTGCCGATGACCGGCGCGCCGTTTCTGCGTGATCTTGACGACGTGCGCCGGAACCCGACGCTGGACGATCTGGCGATGTTTCACAAACTGTCGCACATGATGCCCGCACTGCACAGTTCGGCCCATCATATCGTCGAACCATACGATCACCCGATCAGCCAGCGGCACTTGCGCATCACTTATTCGTCGATGAAATACTCGGACAAAACATTCATGGGCATGACCACCTCGCCCAAGAATGCCGAGGATGTGATGGACATGTGCGATATCCTGTTCGGCGAAGGTTTCATTGATGACCACCCGGTTACAACAGGCAACTGCAACGGCAACAGCCCATTGGTCTGGGATGAATCCATGCTGGGTGCAATGCGTGCCTTCTGCCGCCGGAACCAGCCGGTTTTGTGCTCGCCCTTCGTCCTGGGCGGTGCCAATACGCCCGCATCGGTACCCGCAACCGTGGCACAGCTGACCGCCGAGGCGCTTTCGGCGCTGGCTTACACGCAGGTGATCCGCAAGGGCTGTCCGGCGATCTGGGGGCACTACCTGTCAACCGTTTCGATGAAATCAGGCGCACCAATGGCAGGGACGCCTGAAATCAGTCTGATGAATTTCATGATCGGTCAGATGGCGCGCTATTACGATGTGCCATGGCGCACTTCGAACACGTTGGGCGGGGCGAAGACCTTTGATGCACAGGCCGGGTACGAATCCGCCACAACTCTGGGCGCTGTTCTGCATGCAGGGGCCCATTACATCTGGCATTCGGCAGGCTGGAACGAGGCGGGGATGCATTGTTCGGTCGCCAAGTTTGTTGTGGACGCAGAGC
The DNA here is from genome assembly GCF_059613305.1 of Ruegeria sp. BHSB056. Taxonomy (NCBI): domain Bacteria; kingdom Pseudomonadati; phylum Pseudomonadota; class Alphaproteobacteria; order Rhodobacterales; family Roseobacteraceae; genus Ruegeria; species Ruegeria sp. BHSB056. The sequence continues at coordinate 63,004 of NZ_JBXWSG010000006.1, forward strand.
AATGCGCAATGGCCTATCGGATGGCAGAGGGGTCAAAATGGAATGATTTTGACGAAGCCTTGGCCGCAATTCCGGATGTGGGTCCCGGCGGACACTATTTGGGGCATCCGCACACACAGGAGAATTTTCAGACGGCTTTCTACATGCCCGAACTGTTTGACAACAACTCGATCGAACAATGGGTGGCGGAAGGCGAAGTTGAAATCACCGAACGGGCCCTGAACTACGCGAGGAAGCTTTTGGCCGAGTATCAGGAACCCAAGCTGGATGAGGCAAAGAACGACGCCCTTCTGGACTATATCGCCCGTCGCGAGAGGGAAATCCCGGCCGCGGATGAGTTGAACCAGACTTACTGACGGTCAAGTTCATTCCTTGCCGGACCGCCACTCTTTCCAGATCAGATAGCTGTTGGCGGCAAGCGAGGCGAATGGCTCGGGCGGCAAACGCGGCAAGTCCGGTTGCGCCAGAAAATGACCGGCGATGTCAGACCGCTGGTCCAGCAAAAGTTCCGCGATGCCCATGCCTTGCAGTGTTCCCCGTGCAATGCCCAGACCGTTCTGGCAACAGGCTGAGTAGACACCGTCCTCAAGTTCGCCGAACGCGGTCGATCCATTGCGGCTGAGGCAAAGCATCCCCGCCCAGCGATGTTCCATCTGCACATCCGGAAGATGCGGAAAGCGTTCCCTGAACTTTCTGTCATGCACCCAGCCTGCATTGCGCAGCCTCATTGGACTGGTCTCGATTGTTGGATGAAAGCTGGAGCAGGTGCGGATCAGGATGCGATCCCCGTAGCTGCCGGAAATGCGCCGTACTGACGTCCCCATCGGGTTCGCAGGCGTCACCGACCAGCGCGACTGCCCGCCCAGTGTCCTGATCTGCGCGTCGGTCAGCGGCGCTGTGAGCGAGGCATAGAGGCATATGTGCATCAACTGCCGCTGGTAGAACCCAAAGCTTTCCAGATGACCGTTATTGGCCAGAATGATCCGCCCGGTGCTGACCTTGGCCTTGTTGGTGCTGACCACCCAGCCTGCGCCCTGATGCTCAAAACCGGTGACGGGTGAATGCTCGAACACATCAATCTGCCCGGCCAGACGGGCAGACAGCGCACGCACATATGCCGCAGGCTGGATCATCACTGTCCCCGGCGCATAAAGCCCCGAGGTATAGTGTGGGCTGCCCGTGATCTCTTGCATCTGCTGCTGATCATAAAGCGTATGCGGCTCGCCGAGTTTGGTCAGGTGCGCGGCAAAGGCGCGGTTATGCGCGTCGCCCGCTTTGGTGGCGGCGGCATTGTATTTGCCGCAAGGGTCGAACATTTCCTGTGGCAGCCCGCAATCGAAGGCCACTTCGGTCGCAAAGGCAATGGCCTTGCGGTTCAGCGCAATGGTGGCGCGATCTGCGTCCGATCCCTTGCCTGCGTAGTTGTCCGAGGCCAAGTCATGGGGCAGGTCGATCATGAACCCGGAATTTCGGCCTGCCGAGCTGTCCGCGAAGCGGCCGGCTTCCAGCAGAACGATTTTCAGGGAAGGATCCAATTGATGCAGCCGCCGCGCCGCGCTGAACCCGGCAAACCCGCCGCCAACTATTGTGAAATCTGCGGTCAGGTTCCGGTCCAGCACCCCCAGAGGTGTTTGGGGCGGCAGAATCGCATTCCAACCCGACGGGCCTGTCTGCCGGGGTAGTCTTTTTGCGTCATGTCGACTCAATCGACGGCCTCATCCGCGTCATCGGCCAGATCGATCCAGATGGTTTTCAACTGGGTGTACTGATCATGCGCGTGGATCGAGTTGTCACGCCCCCCAAAACCCGATTGCTTGCACCCACCGAAAGGTGTCGTGATGTCACCTTCGCCGAAGCTGTTCACCGTTACGGTGCCTGCGCGGATCATCCGCGCACCACGTATGGCGCGTTTGACATTGGCCGTGAAGATTGAGGCGCATAAGCCATAGTCGGTTTCGTTCGCGATCTGGATCGCTTCATCGAAGCCCGAGACTTCAATTACCGACAAGACAGGGCCAAAGATTTCCTCGCGCGCCAATGCAGCGTCGTTGCCGGGCACTTCGACCACGGTGGCCTCGACAAACCCGTTGTCTGCTTTGCCACCGATCACCACGTTCTCGGCCTGATCCAGATAGCCACAAACCTTGGTGTAGTGGTCTTCGCTCACCAGTGCGCCCATGCGGGTTTCGGGGTCGAGCGGGTCGCCGGTGTTCCATTGTTTGACGTGATGCGCGATGCGCTCCAGCAGCTCGGCCTTCACTTTCTTATGCACGATCAGGCGTGACGAGGCCGAGCAGTTCTCCCCCATGTTCCAGAATGCGCCATTGACGATATGCGCCGCCACCCGGTCGAGGTTTTCGGCATCCTCCATCACGATGGCAGGGTTCTTGCCACCCATCTCCAAGACCACCTCTTTGGCGTTACTTTCCGCCGAATAGGTCAGAAAGCGTTTGCCGGTCACGGTCGAGCCTGTGAAGGACACCATGTCGATATCCATGTGCCGCCCAATGGGCTCGCCCACCTCGGTCCCGCCACCAGGTACGATGTTCAATACACCGCGCGGCAAACCGGCCTCCATCGCCAATTCGGCAAGGCGCAGGGCCGTCAAAGTGGTTTCCATCGCCGGTTTTACAACAACAGAACAGCCAGCCGCCAGCGCTGGCCCGATCTTCCATGCCAACATCAGCAGCGGAAAGTTCCACGGCAGCACCAAACCGACGACGCCTATTGGCTCGCGCACCACCATAGCGATGTGATCGTCGCTGGCGGGCGAAACCTGATCGTAAATCTTGTCAATCGCCTCGGCGTGCCACTTCAGGCAGTGGATCGTCTCGGGCACATCAACATTTTCGCAGTCAAAGATCGTCTTGCCACTGTCGATGCTCTCCATCACGGCCAGTTCACGGGCGTTGCGGGTTATCAGCTTGCACAACCTGATCAATATATCCTTGCGATCAGACGGATGCAGCTTGCTCCAGCGGCCATCGTCAAACGCCTCACGAGCTTTCGCGACCGCAAAATCCACATCCGCCCTATCGCAGGATGCGATATCGGTCAGTTTTTCACCGGTTGCAGGGTTCACTGTCGCAAAGGTCTGGCCTGAGATCGCCGGACGGAATGCGCCGTCGATAAAGGCACCTGCCGGCAGGGACAGGCCTGCGGCGATGGATTTGTATTCGTCCTGTGTCAGCAGATCCATATCTCTTACCCTTCTGCCACGATGTCGGCGATTGTCTTTTTCAGCACGCACGTGACCTGTTCCAGCGCGCGCTTGTCATCTTTGTTCAGGCCCTTCAGTGGAGGCCGCATGATACCTGCGTCGATCCCGTTCATCGTGACGCCGTGCTTGATGGTCTGGATGAACTTGCCACCCTGTTCTAGTACCCGCATCAGCGGCATCATCGCAGACATGATCCGGCGTCCCTTGGTGAAATTCCCTTCGACCACGCAGGCCTGATACAATGCCACATGTTCGGCAGGTAGGAAGTTCGACCCGCCACACACCCAGAACGGCGCGCCCCAGGCAAAGAACTCGAGTGCCTGGTCGTCCATTCCACAGCCCAGCTGGATATGCGGATAATCCCGCGCCAACAGATGCACCCGGTTGATATCGCCCGAGCTTTCTTTGATGCCGCAGAAGTTGCGGCTGCGGCCCACACGGTCAAGGAACTCTTCCCCCATCATTGTGCCGGTACGGTGCGGATAGTTGTAGAGCATCACCGGCAGGTCGGCGGCCTTGTCGATGGCCAGCGCATTCAGCGCGTTTTCGCGATCCGTCGGCACCGAGTAGGGCGGGCTGGCCAACAGGATGGCGTCCGCGCCGATATCGCGCGCGCCAGCGGCCAGCGCTATCGAGTCCGAAGTCAGCATCGCACCCGTGCCAACCACCAAGGGCAACCGCCCTTTCAGGTGTTTATGCGTGAATTTGGCGAGTTCCAGCCGCTCCGGCACGGTTTGGGCATAATTCTCACCTGTGGATCCGCCGGAAATCAGGCCGTGCACACCATTTTCGATCAGGTATTCGATCACGTCGGACAGGGCGTCCCAGTTCAAGCTGCCATCGTCGTGATAGGGGGTGATCACAGGGGTATATATCCCTTCGAACTTGAAAATCGGGTTCATTCCGTCCTCATGCGGGTTTCGAAAGTGGCGGGATACCCATTGGGACATCCAGTGCGTCAGGCATCACAAACATCCCGATCTGATCCCGGGACAGGTTCCAGTGATCCTCGGCCAGTTTCGCCGCCTCAGCTTCATCGCGTGCCTCGATGGCTGCGATGATCGCGTCATGCTGTTGGCTGGCCAGCGACAGGTTTTCGGACATTTCAACTGTCTGCGGCCGATAAAACGTCATACCAATCCGTGCATGATCGATCAGCAGCCGGTTGAATGACGGAAGCAGGTAGACATTGCCGGACATCTCTCCGGTCACGTCATGAAAACGGTTGTTGGCAAGTGCGCAATCCTCGGCCGACCCTGAATGAAGGGCAGCTTTGAACGCGTGCTGAGCCGCTTTCAGGTCACTGATTTGCACGTTAGTCGCGTTCACTGCCGCCAGACGCAGGATGGCCCCGTAGATCATCGGTGCTGCAAGGAAGAAATCGCGCAGCGTAGTGTAGGACATTTCCGAAACACGAGCGCTGCGGTTCTTCCGAAGATCCAGATAACCTTCGCCAGCCAGTTGACGAAATACCTCGCGTAGCGGCGTGCGCGACAAGCCGAATTCATCGGACAGATGCGCCTCATCCAGATCGTCGCCCGGACGAAGGCGCAGAGTCAGGATGGACATCTTCAGGTGTTCTCTGAGCGCGGTTTTGCGCGACTTGGCTTCGTCTTTCATCCTTTGGCCTCACTATGTCCTGTGGCCGCCGCGTTCGAATCGCGGAGGTCATAGTTTTGTATTTCTAAAAAATACAACTTGTATACATAAAAATCTCGTGCAGCATAAGTGTCTGCTAAATAGACTCACGTTCGGGCGTCGGCCCAGTTTGGAAATGGTTCTGCTCATGCCTCAGACGCAGCACTTCGCCTTCATCCTGGTCGAGGAGTTTTCGCACCTCGCCTTTTCCTGTGCGGTCGAGCCGCTGAGAATCGCCAACCTTGTGAGTGGCGAAGAGCTGTATCGTTGGTCATTTGTATCCGAACAGGGCGAGCAGGCCGTGTCTTCCAATGGGTCCGTCACCCTTGTGCATTCCGGACTTGAGGAACTGTCCAAGTGCGATCAGCTCTTTGTTTTGTCGGGCATTCACATGCGTGACCACGTGACCCGTTCCCTTCTGGCCACACTGCGGCGCGAACGAGCGCGTGGAACGCGGATCGGGGCATTGTGCTCCGGCGCGTGGCTGCTGGCCGAGGCCGGGTTCCTCAACGGTATGCAGGCGGCGATCCATTGGGAATACCACGACGCGTTCATGGAAGCCTTTCCGGATATCAATCTGGTGCGCAGCGTCTTTGTCGCCGACGAAAAACACATTACCGCATCAGGTGGGACCGCGACCGCAGACCTGATGCTGCATCTGATTGAACGCGACCATGGCGAAGAGCTGGCCACCGATGTTGCGGATCAAATGGTCTATAACACTGTGCGTAATGCGACCGCTAAGCAGCGCGTTTCGCTGCAATCGCGCAATGGAATGCGCAATGCCCACCTGGCAAAGGCGATAGATATTATGCAGGACAGTCTGGAAACTCCAGTTTCACCATCCTTCATTGCAGACAATTTGGGTATCTCCACCCGTCAACTTGAACGGTTGTTTGGCAAGTACCTCAACACTTCGCCCAAACGGTACTTTATGGAAATGCGGCTGGAACGGGCCCGGAAGCTGCTTTTGCAAACCGAAGCGTCGGTCACCGAGGTCGCCGTGGCCTGCGGCTTTGAAAATCCGGGACATTTCTCTCGGGTATACCGGTCCAGTTTTGGCATCACACCGCACGCGCAGCGCAACAAGATCAACTGAAATCGGATAAATTGCTGCTTCTACCTGCCGGCGGGGGTGCCGCGATCCGCCGACCTTGAACAGGTCCGACCTGGCACCCCCTGATCCCGCCGAGATACCCCCTCGTTAAAACTGGACTAGTCAACAGATCGGCAGGATTACCCACCAATAAATCTCGATATTGGCATAAGTATATCAAGAACTTGTCATCGACAGGTTTGTTGTGCCCTGTTTCGTTAATCTACCGTTAATTTAAGGCTCAAATTGAGGCTTCTGGACGTTCGATCAGCCAAAACGCCGACATCCGGTCACGATAATCGGTTCGTGCTGATAGCGCTTCCTTGATTAGTGGGATGTATCTCAGCATGATCCGGATATGTCGGTTGAAATGGACACGTGGCTGAACGACCTCGGACTGGGTCAGTACGCAGATGTTTTTGCGGAAAACGACATTGATGCGCGTGTTCTGCCGCTGCTGACGGGTGACGACTTGAAAGAGCTAGGAGTTAGTCTTGGTCACCGGAAGATCATCCTTGCTGCGGTTCAGGATTTGGTTGGCTCTGGGCACCTGTCTTCATCAGCACCTGCCGCAGGGGAGCCCACCAGCGAGAACACTCAGCCATCCGCCGCTGATGATGTGCATGGTGAAGCTGCACCAACGAAAAAGCCCATCGCACCTGCGGCTGAGCGGCGTCATCTGACAGTCTTGTTCGCGGATCTGGTCGGCTCGACAGAGCTGACCAACCGTTTTGATCCCGAAGACATGCGGGATCTGCTACAGAACTATCAAGATACCGTCGCGGGGGCAGTGAGCAGGTATGGTGGCTATGTCTCGAAATACCTTGGCGACGGTCTTCTTGTGTTTTTCGGTTGGCCAACAGCCTATGAAGATCACGCCATTCGCGCCATTAAGGCGGGGCTTGAGTGCGTCCGCCGCGTTGAAGAGCTTAACACCCCTGACGGCGAGCGTTTGTCGGCCAGGCTGGGTATTGCCAGCGGCGATGTCGTGGTCGGCGACACCATCGGCGAAAACTCTTACGAAGAAGGTGCCATGACCGGGCCGACCGTCAATCTTGCGGCGCGGATACAGGAGCACGCTCAGCCGAACTCGGTCGTTTTGTCTGCGGAAGAAACCGAAGCCGCCTTGCACCGGATATTCGAGTTCGAGACCCTTGGACCAACTCAGCTGAAAGGGTTCAAGGACCCTCGGACCCTGTTGAGGGTCGTATCGGAACGCAGCGCGGAAAGCCGGTTTCGCGCGTCGTATAAGGATGACGCCAGCAGCACCATGATCGGCCGGGATTACGAAAAGGGGATCCTGTTGCAATCGTGGCAGCGCGCCCAAAGCGGTCATGGTGAGGTCGTTCTGCTGTCGGGTGAGGCGGGAATAGGAAAATCGCGCCTGACTGAGGGGTTTCTTGCAGATGTCACGGCAACCGGGCAGGCCGACGTGATAAGGCTGAACTGCTCTCCTTATCTGACCAGCAGCCCCTTTCATCCCGTCACCCAGCGAATTTCACAGGATGCGGGTGTTGAACCGGATTTTGATGACAATCAAATTCTGGAACATGTCAGGAAGCTGCTGGAAGGCCGGGAAGGTCTGGACTGGGAACAGGTTCTGCCTGTCTTTGCAGCGCTGGTTGCGCCGCGCAGTGCGCCGGCTCGTGAAGTTCTCGAGATGTCGCCGCAAGAGCAACGCGACATAACGATCCAAACCCTTATCCATACGGTGCAGGTCCGGGCAGGCGTGCGCCCGGTTATTCTGTGTGTTGAGGATGCACATTGGATCGATCCCTCGACGCAAGCCCTGCTGGAGCGGTTCAAGGCGATTTGCACTGATCTTCCCCTGATGATCCTGATGACCCACAGACCTGGGTGGGACCTGGCCCGCGATGACGGGGACACGCATGTTCAAACACTCCTGTTGCGCCGGTTCGGTTCTGCTGATGTCTCGGATCTGGTCCGCAATATCACCGGCAAGGACCCGGACGATGTCTTGATCGCGACGATCATCGAAAAAACGGACGGCGTGCCCCTGTTTGTCGAAGAATTGACCCAAGCAATCGTAAATGCTGATGAGCAGGGACAAGTCCGCATACCATCGTCATTGAAGGGCGCCTTGATGGCGCGGCTTGATGCAGTTTCGCCCGAGGCCAAACAGGTTGCGTTGACGGGGTCCGTCATTGGGCGGGAATTTGAACCAGACTTGGTAAAGGCCGCGATGGGGCTGGAACGTGCGGATATCAATCTTCGCCTCGAAGAATTGTCGCGAACGGGATTGATCTTTGAAAGCGGAAACAACCGCGGGCATTTCGTGTTTCGCCATGCCCTTATCCGCGATACGGCATATCAATCCATGTTAAGTTCCACCCGCAGGCAGCAACATTCGGACGTTGCCCGAGCACTGATCGCGATGCGATCAGCTGAAATCGAACGCCGACCCGAGCTGGTGGCCCGCCATCTGTCAGAAGCAGAAGAATGGCGCGCCGCATTCGACAAATGGGAAGCTGCGGCGGAAATGGCGTTGGCCCGGTCAGCCAGCCAGGAAGCGATGGCCAATGCACTGGAAACACTCAGGGCTGCGGAAAAACTTGGCTCTGAAATCGGTGCGGAGATGGTCAGGGGCAAAATTCTTGTCGGACGCAGCCATGACAGCCAGGGCCGGTTGCCTGAGGCGATGGAAGTTCTGAAAAGTGCATCTAAAGCTGCCCGGAAACTCCATGACGTGGAGCTGGCAGCCGATGCAGCCAATCATTTTGCTGACTCGTGCATGATGACAAGCACGCGACATCACGAGGCCATTGACCTTTGTGACAAGGCGCTGAAAGACCTGCCTGACAGTGACGAAGTCAGGCGGTGCCGGTTGATGAGCCAACTTGCAAGGGCGTATATGTTTGTCGGCCAGTTTTCCGAGGGTACGCGCTTTGGTCAGCAATCCATGGAACTGGCGGCGAAACTTGGGGATCATAAATCCCAGTTTTCGGTAATGATGATGCATTTTGGGGCGCCCTTCGTTGCGCGCAACGGGCGAGAGGCGCGCCATTGGCGTGAAAATCTGGACGCCATGCATCGGGTGGCAGAAAAGCTTGGCACCATTGATCAGGGCCGCGACCGGACGCTCAGCCTGTTTGTCGGTGCTGAAATGGCCGACCGCGACCTGATGGACAACTCACTCGAATTGCTGACTGCGATTTCCGAAAAGGACAATCATCTGCAACTCTATTGGGTTCAGAAACACGCACGCGCCATGGTTGCAATCATGGACGGCGACTTTGTTCAGGCTGAAAAGCACGCCACCGAAGCGGTCAAGATCGGCCGAAAAACGCACGGCGAACATGTCGAGGGCGTTTTCGGCGTTCAGATGTTTACCATCCGGCGCGAGCAGAACCGCCTGCACGAGGTCGCGCCTGTGATCAAGAAACTGATGACCGACAGCCCCGAAGACATCTCGTGGAAGCCAGGTTTTGGCCTTATCGCGGCCGAGCTGGGGTACACGGAACCAGCCGAAAAAATACTGAATGAAATGGCGGAAAACGGCTTCGACCTGCCGCCAGATGCCATGTATTCAACAACTCTGTCCTATCTTGCCGACATCTGCGTGGCAGTCGGGCATCCGGATCATGCCCAGACGCTTTACGGTATGCTGCAACCCTACGAGGACCTGACGATCACCGCAGGGGCAACCACAGTCTGCACAGGTGCCGCAGCCCGACGCTTGGGGAACCTGGCAACGGTGCTGAAAGACTGGGAAATTGCCGGGAAGATGTTCCGGAAAGCCATCGAGATTGACACGAGGATGAATTGCCCGCCATGGATTGCGCATTCCAAGGCAGCGTATGCATCCGCATTCAGACAACAGGGCCGTCCCAGCGATTTGGAACTGGCGTTTCAACTGGAAGGGGAAGCGTTGGCAATATCACAGAAATTGAGTATGGTTTCCCTTAAGTCAAAGCTCGAAGGGGTAGCCAGTTAAGGCCCGGAAAATGCTTGGGGGGCATAATGCCACGATACATCATTGAACGGAATTTTGCCGAGCAGCTGAATATCAGCGACAACGACAAAATTCACATCAAAGAAATCAACGACGAAGTCGGCATTGAATGGATCTTTTCCTTCCTCAGCGCAGATAAGCGCAAAACATACTGCCTTTACGAAGCCCCGGATGAAGAAAGCCTGCGAAAAGCGGCCGAGCGTCTGAACATTCCTGCCGATGTCATCACGCCGGTAGATCGGATCGATCCGGGAATATTTGCCTGACGACCAGCTTTTTCCCACAACCAAGTATCCCCTTCTCAGGGCAATAACAAACTCACGAGGCAGCCGTGCGCGAAACCTTTTCCTGAAACAAGGGAGGCCTAAGCATGTTTGACCTGAAAGCACTCGACGGACATATCGCAACTGTGGATCAAGGCGATTTGGACGCGCTTGATGCCTCACTGCGCGGCGGGGTCTACCTGCCGGGAGCCCCGGAATACGAAGAAGCCAGGATTACCTGGAACAGCATGTTCGAGCGTTTCCCCGCCTTCGTGATCCGTGCGATGGGGGCGAGCGACGTCCAGAAGGCAATAAACTTCGTCCGACAAGCAGGCCTCATGATGACCGTTCGATCAGGTGGGCACCAGATTGCAGGGCACGCCGTCGCGGACAAGGCCGTCATGCTGGACCTGTCCCAGATGCGTTCGGTTCACGTGGACTCTGCCCGCAAAACTGTCCGCGTTGCACCGGGTGCGTTGCTTGGAGACGTTGATCGCGAAACACAGGCCCATGGTCTTGTCGTCCCCACAGGCATCAATTCTACCACCGGCATCGCCGGGCTGACCCTGGGCGGCGGTTTCGGCTGGACAACCCGGAAATTCGGCATGACAATCGACAACCTTCTGTCGGCAGAAGTCGTCACAGCGGATGGCGCGATTGTCACCGCATCATCCACGAGCCACCCGGAACTTTTCTGGGCCATTCGTGGTGGTGGCGGAAACTTTGGTGTCGTTACCTCATTCGAATTCCAGTTGCATGATCTTGGGCCGGATGTCCTGTCCGGCCTGATCGTGCACCCGATCGAAAAGGCACCAGAACTGCTTTCCGAATTTGTGGCCATTGCGGACACGTCCCCCGATGAGCTCACCGTCTGGAGCGTGATGCGAAAAGCACCGCCGCTCCCGTTCCTGCCGGAAGAGTGGCACGGGCGCGAGGTGCTGATTTTCGCAGCGTGCTATAGCGGCCCGATGGATGAGGGTGAAAAAGCAATGTCGGCCTTACGTGCGCTGGGTGAGCCGATTGTGGATGTCATTTCACCGCACAGGTTCGTGGACTGGCAGGCGGCTTTTGATCCCCTGTTGTCGCCGGGCGTCCGCAACTATTGGAAAAGTCATGACTTCAACACGTTGCCCCCGGCCGCCATCACGGACCTGCTGGACGCGATTTCCACCCTTCCTGATCCCGCTTGCGAGGTTTTCATTGCTCATGTCGGTGGCGCGATGGCCCGCGTTGAACCCGCTTCTACCGCCTACCCGCAAAGATCTGCGCATTTCATCATGAATGTCCACACACGATGGGAAGACCCTGACAAGGATGACACCTGCATCGGGTGGGCACGCCAGCTGTATGAACAGATGAAGCCGTACTCAACAGGCAGTGCATATGTGAACTTCATGCCTGAAGACCAGGCAGATCACATGACCGGCGCCTATGGTGTGAACGGCGAAAAGCTGTCCAAGATCAAAGGTATTTATGACCCGGGCAATCTGTTCCGGATCAATCACAATATCTTGCCTTCACGGGGGTAAGTAAGACTGCAACATCAAAGCCTTGGTTCGGGAGTGTTGCTGACACTTTATAGTCTTGCCTAGAGAACGACGCTGTACAGAGATTTTCAATCCCATAGTTCGTCTCCTTTGTTGGAATAAATACTATCAAAGGAGCGGCATCAAACCGCGATACATTCACTCCACTCACGGTTTCCGCGGTAAGCTGAGACTGGCTCGAGTTCGTCCGACAGCACACTCATGATGGTTTAATCGCCACAGTTTTAGACCAAGCCGAGCTGCCTGGTCTCTGAAACGATAGGCCGATGCGGATGGCCAAACCTAAGGGCTAGCCACCCGCTTTTTCTTTTTCAGAACGCCGCGAGATCACGGAGGAACAACGCGATACCGGGGACATAAATCAGCAAAATCGTCATCAACGCCAAAATAGCGAAGAATGGCAAAGTTCCCCGGATCACTTCCAGATAAGGCCTGTTGAAGATCGCGATTGCCGTGAAGATATCGCAGCCAAAGGGCGGTGTCGCCGATCCAATGGCCATCTGAAGTGTGACCATCACTCCGACGAGTACGGGATCAAGCCCTGAGGCATCCACGATCGGCACGAAAATCGGTGTGAGGATGACCAGCACAACAAGCGAGTCCACAAACATGCAGCCCACGAAGAAACAAAGGGCGATGATGAAGAGAATGTACTCGTCTGACGCGCCCTCAAGATTGAGAGGTTCCAGCAGGCCCTGGGGTATCTGTTCAAAAGAGATATACCAGGAAAACGCCTGACCAACTCCGACCAGAATGAACACGACCGCCGTGATCAAGCCAGTGCCGAGTGCCGAATCCAATACATCACTGAGCTTCAGTTCGCGGTAGATCAGGCATTCGACGATCAGTGCGTAGAGGACCGAAAACGATGCCGCTTCTGTTGGTGTCACAGCGCCGGAATAGATGCCGCCAACGATCAGTACCGGGAAACCCAGTGGCAGAACCGCCCTGCGGAAAGCTGCCCGTCGTTCGGCGCTGGACCTCTTCGGGACAAGCGCAATCTGCTCACCCTGCAGGGCGCTGTAGAAGTAACAGTATACCGAAAACATAACTGCCAAAACTACCCCGGGACCGATCCCGGCGATGAACAATTCACCGACGCTTGTGTTGGCCAGCGTGCCGTAAAGGATCATCCCGATGCTTGGAGGAATAAGGAAGGCGATGTCACTGGCATTGATGATCAGCGCCATGACGAAACTGTCCTTGTAGCCGGCCTTCAGCAACTTCGGTCGCATTATCTGACCAACCGAGACCACTGTCGCCTGGGTCGACCCCGAAACCGAGCCAAACAGCGTGCAACTGATACAAGCCGTAATTGGCAGACCGGCTCGGCGATGCCCTACAAAAGCTTCGATCAGGCCAAGCAGGTTGTTGGCAGTATGACCCCGCGCCATGATATCAGCCGCAAAAATGAACATTGGCACAGCGATGAGCGCGTTCGGCGAAATGCCGGTAACCATTTGCTGAATGATGACGCCGGTATCGCTCTGCGAGAAATGTACCAGGCCGATCAATGTCGCAACTGCCAAGGGAACGACCATGGGGTAGCTGAGAAACAGCAGTACAACCATCGCCACCACCAGCGTAAAGGTGATGACATAGATATCCAGCTCACCGGCCACGATGTCCCCGAGAAATTCAAGGAAACCTGACATGTCAGACTCCTATCTCTACTGCGTCACCGTCCTCGACCTCATAAGAGTGCCAAGCGCCGGTATGGGTGATGTTCATGACAAAAGCGATCAGGTATTGCAGGCTGGCCATGAAAAGACCGATCGGGATCACCGAGTAGATTATGTAGACCGGAAATTGCAACGCCGGACTCAGGCGGTTCAGTTCTTTGATCTCCAGAACGTAGAAAACAGATTTATACGCCAGATATCCGAGCAGCAGGCTGGTGGTGATCGAGATCAGCGTCAGGACGGCTTTTTTTGACCGGCGGCTCAGCGTATCGTAAAGCGCAGTCATGCGGATATTCCGGCCTTTCCGGACCGCATATGCAAATCCGAAAAAGGTCACACTGACGATCAGGAACTGGTTCAGTTCTTCGGAAAAGAAAAGACTTTTGCCAAAGGCATAGCGACCAATGGCGTTAGCGGTCGAGTTCACCATCATCAGCAGAATGGCCAAGATGATGACGAGTTTCTCGATGAATTCGGTGCCCTTGCTCAAGGTGAGCAGTAAGATCTTCATAGACTTCCCTCCCTAGGCACACCGGTGGGCGTACCTCAAACGAAGGACGCGACGCCTGAACAGGATGCCGCGCCCCTCAGCGATTTCACCATTTGTTACGAGGCGTTTTCGACCTCTTTGAGCAGGTTCTCGAGGATCTTCTGTGCACCATCACGCGCGGCGGGTTTCTCGGCGTCGTCATAGGCATTTTCGACCACGTTATAGAAAGTTTCGTGCAATGTTGCGCTCTGAGCTTCGAAGACAGCGCGCTCTTCTTCGGTTAGGACGATGACCTGCAGATCCGGGCGTTCAGCCTTGATCTTGTCCATATTCTCTAGATTGATCTTGATTTGGTAATCGTGCGCCGCCTGTTCGGCTTCGGTGATGGCTTTCTCTACCATTTCCTGCTGATCGGCGGGCAGACCGTTGAACCATTCGCTGTTGGTCGAAACGGTTCCGACATAAGGCAGTTGACCCGGGAAAATCAGGTAATCCTGAACTTCATGCCACTTCGCATTGTAGATGAAGTAGATCGGGTTAACCATGCCGTCGACGGTCTTCAGCTGCAGCGCACCATAGACCTCGCCCCAGGACAGCGGCGTCGGGTTGGCGCCAAAGGCTTTGAAGGTTTCGACAGGAATGGTCGAAGTGAATGTGCGGATTTTCTGACCCTCAAAATCAGCGGGACTGCGGATCGCCTTGTTGGCACCCCAGGCCATGTCGCCTTCCGAGATCATAGTCAGCAGCTTAAGGTTCACCTTCTCGAACTTTGCGCTCAGATCTTGGTAGATAGTCGGGCTCGTTGTCAGAACCTTGCGGATCACGTCAATATCTCCGCCCAACACGTAGGGTAGATCGAGAACCTGCGCCTCGGGCACATAGGAACCAAGGTGACCTGTACCGACGGATACGAACTGGACGGTTCCTTTCGTCGTCAGTTCGACGATGTCGTTCTCGGTGCCCAACTGTCCGTAGTAGTAGATGCGAACTTTGATATCGCCGCCCGATTGCTCTTTGATGCTTTCGGCAAACGCCTGAGCGAAGATATCCTGAACATCTCCCTTGTCCTCTTCCGAGGCAAATTTCCAGGTATCCGCGAATGCCGCGGTCGACAGACCGGCGGCAAGCACCGCCGAAGTGAAAAGCTTGCTGATGGTAGATTTCATTCTTTTGGTCCTTTCATGCCCGCTCATGCGAGGCCTTCTGAGATGATGACAAGAGGGCGCGTTTCCTTGGCGTTCCCTTGTTCGGTGGTTCTCTTACGCAGGGCCCCGTAGCCGGCCGCACCAGACGGTGTGGTCGAGATACCAAGGGCGGTGACAGATTCAGCAGCTGCCATGCCTTCTTCTTCGGAAAGGGTTTCGTAACTCACGCCGCAGCGTTCGAGTACTTCCCAGGCCACGATCGAGGGTTCCTTGCAGTCAAGGCGACCCATGTTCGAATCCGGACCGTCGCTGCGGGTTGGTTTTCCGGCCAAGTGGCTGGTTTTCAGGCAGGCGGCAGCATCGGGCTCGACGACGATCAATTCAGGCTGTTCTGCCCAATTCAGGCGGATCATGTGGGACATCGCGGCGGCAAGCCCGCCGACCCCTGCCTGCAGATAGACATGTGTTGGCCACAGGCCAGAGGTTTCGAACTGCTGGCGCATCTCTTCGGCGATGACGCAGTACCCCTCCATCACCAATTTCGGGATCTCAGTGTAACCGGGCCAGGTTCCGTCAGCCAAAAGTGTGGCGCCCGTGGTTTCAGCGTCGGCGATGGCCGCTGCGACGCTTTCATCATAAACGCCGCCTGATCGGATCACTTCTGCACCAAGCGCTCTGAGGCGACCGGCAAACCCTTCGGGTACGGTCTTTGCAAGGTGAATCCGAGCCTTAGCCCTAAACGCCCGTGCTCCGGCTGCAACGCCCATGCCGTGATTGCCAGCA